>JBIPMO010000064.1:0-12892 GCA_044369085.1 Phycisphaerales bacterium | reverse complement strand
GCCCCCTGCCCGCCCGACGAGCAGCCGGCAACCGGCAACGCGATGAGCAGCGCGACAGAAAGTGCGGACCGGAACAACGCCCCGGCCGAAGCCCCACCCAATGCCAAACCCGATGATGCGATCTTGAAACGCATGGAAAGTCTCCGTGTGTATGCGGTGTTCAATGCAACGACGATGCGACAGCAGCAACCCATGAACCTCGGTTCACAAGCCGCGCCGCTACGTCAGCCACACACACACACGCGAATGCACCACCGCGTTCGGCGGCCGCTCGGGCGCCCGCGGCGCTGCGACACGCTCCAGACCCGCCGCCATCGGCGGAGCCAGCACCCACACCGTCGGAATCTCAAACACCCCGGCCATACCCGCCCACTGCGCCGCGGCAGGGGCCGGGCTCCGCGGGTCCGGATCCGGCAGGCACTCGCACAACCCCCCGGGCCCGCGCGATGACCCAGAATCACTCTCGCAGCAGCAACACCCCGCCGAACCTTCTTCGCAGCACGAGCACGCCGAAGCAGACACAAACTCCGAGCACGACCATCGAGCCGCGCCCATCGGCAGCATCAGCGCCAGGATGACAATCAGTCGTGCAATCACGGCGGGTACTCTAGCCTTCAACAATCACGCCCGATAGCTCCATCGGCTCACCGCGACCCCGACTCCTGCCGCCCCGGCCACATCCGCGTGCAAAGAGAAAGGGCCCGGAAGGCAGCGCCATCCGGGCCCTTGTCGCAGCATTTCATGGATCAACCGGTCCGGCCACTCTGGCCGGCATTGCCCGATCAACCCTTGGCCATCTTTTCCGCCTTCTTCCGAGCATCATCCAGCGTGCCCACGTACATGAACGCGCCCTCGGGCAGGTCATCGCCCTCGCCGTTGCACAGACGCTCGAACGAGTCCAGCGTCTGCTCCAGCGGCGTGTAGATGCCCGCAAAGCCCGTGAACTGCTCGGCCACGAAGAACGGCTGGCTCAGGAACCGCTCGATCTTGCGAGCCCGGCCCACGACGCGCTTGTCATCTTCAGCAAGCTCATCCACACCCAGAATCGCGATGATGTCCTGCAGCTCCTTGTACCGCTGCAGAATCGTCTGCACCTTGCGCGACACCTTGTAGTGACGCTCGCCCAGGATCTGCGGGTCCAGAATGCGCGAGGTCGAGGCCAGCGGGTCCACCGCCGGATAGATGCCCTTCTCCGCGATGCCGCGTGCAAGCACGATGAACGCATCCAGGTGGCTGAACGTCGTCGCCGGAGCCGGGTCCGTCAGGTCGTCCGCGGGCACGTAAATCGCCTGCACCGACGTGATCGCGCCCTTGTTCGTCGAGGTGATCCGCTCCTGAAGCTCGCCCATCTCCGTCGACAGCGTCGGCTGGTAACCCACCGCGCTGGGCATACGACCCAGGAGTGCCGAAACCTCCGACCCGGCCTGCGTGAAGCGGAACACGTTGTCGACAAAGATCAGCGTCTCCTTGCCCGATGCATCGCGGAACTCTTCCGCCATCGTCAGCGCCGACAGCGCCACGCGCAGACGAGCGCCCGGCGGCTCGTTCATCTGACCGAACACCATCGCCACCTTGTCGAGCACGTGCGCCTTGTTCCCCTGCGCATCGGTGTACTCGGCTTCCTTCATTTCACGCCAAAGGTCGTTGCCCTCACGGGTACGCTCGCCCACGCCCGCGAACACGCTGTAACCGCCGAACTCGCGAGCCACGCGAGCGATCATCTCCTGAATCACGACCGTCTTGCCGACGCCCGCACCGCCGAACAGACCGATCTTGCCGCCACGCACGAACGGGCAGAGCAGGTCGATCACCTTGATGCCCGTCACCAGCATCTCGGTCTTGGGGTTCAGGTCGGCAAACTCCGGCGGCGGCTGGTGAATCGCACGACGCTTGCCCGTCGCCGGCGCAGGCCCCTTGTCGATCGGGTTGCCGAGCAGGTTGAACACACGCCCGAGCACCGGCTCGCCCACGGGCACCGTCACCGGCGAACCCTGGTCAAGCGCCTTCATCCCGCGCGTCAGCCCGTCGGTCGAACCCAGAGCCACGCACCGAACGCGACCGCCACCAAGGTGCTTCTGCACCTCGCCCGTCAGGTTCAGCTTCCCGACACGCGTGTCGGAATCGATCGTGATCGCGTTATAGATGTCCGGCAGCTGGTCCTCGGGGAACTGGCAGTCGAACGTCGAGCCGATGACCTGGGTAATGACACCTGTGGCGGGCATGCGAGAAATCTCCGCGGGGGCCTGAGTGTGAGGTGCGACACGCGCGAGGCCAAGCCGCCGCGCACGCCGTCCCCCTCTGGGGGGAAAGGGGGGAGCAGGATACAGGATCCCACCACCACAAACCACAACTCGCGAGCCGCCTTGGGCCACCCCCGGTTCGGTCAATGTACGGAACCGCCCCGCCGCAGTTCCACCCCCCCCTACCACCCGCGCTGCATCGCCCAAGGCACCAGCAGCATCCCCGGAAACACCGCGAGCCCGCTCTTCACCATCGCCCCGGGCAGGTAGGGCCACGCCCCACCATCCAGCGCTGGTCCCACGCTCATCCCCTTCAGCACCATCAGCCCCACCACCCCGCACCCCAGAATCACCACGTGCCCGAGCAGGCCCGCCGCGACCACACTTCTGAACTCCCCCGCCTTCCCCGGGCCGCGAGCTACCGCCGCAATCACGGGCTGCGCCACCACAAACCCCACCAGATACCCCGTGCTCGACCCCCACACCGCCGACCACCCCGAAGCCCCATCCGCAAACACCGGCGCGCCCAACGCCCCAGCAATCACATACACCCCCATGCTCACCGCCCCGAGCCGCCCGCCGAGCCCAAACCCGCACGCCAACACCCCAAGGCTCTGCAGCGTCATCGGCACCGAACTCCCGGGCAGCGGCCACGCCACGCGAGCCAGCAACGCCGTCAGCATCGCAAACCCAACCACCCCCGCGATGCGCAAAAGCACTTCGCCGATGCTCTTGGATGGACCCAGCACCGGTGCAGCAATGGAAGTCAGGCCGGGCAACGAACACTCCTCACAATCAAGCACCGCCGTGCCACAAGTCACCCCAGCAACTCACCACTGCTATCGTCGCGGATCATGTCCCGGGCACAACGATTCATCACCTGGATCATCGCCATCGCCCTCGGCCTCACCGCGCCGATCTGGGCCATCGCCTCCGACCACGCCCCCCGCGCCCTACTCATCGGCATCATCCAGAGCATCACCGCCGTCGGCATGATCATGCTCCTCGTCGCGACGACAACAAAGGATGCCATCCGAATCTCTCCGCTCGCCAACCTTGCCCTGCTCGCATGCGGTGCCTTGATCGGCCAATACGCGGCCCGGCCAGCATTCACCTTCATACCGCTCGCGCTGCTGCTCGCCTTGGCGACCCGAGTCTGGTTCGATGCACACCAGATCAAGAAGCTCACCCACGACCAAAGAACCGAGCGGGCCCACCGCCTCAGCTCCTGCATCTGGTCCGCCGCCCCGCTCGCCTGGCTCCCAACCGTCTGGGCCTTCCCACAAGAACCCCTCCCGATGGACTTCACTCACCCAAGACTGTGGACCACCATCGGAATCCTCGTGTCAGCCCTCGCATGCCTCGCCCTCGGAGCATCACCAAAGACCCGAGGCTGGCTCCCCCTTCCCTACACCCTCTGGGCCTTAGCCATCGCGAACGAAACCGCCATCCGCATCACCACGCTCGCAACTCCATAGGCAACCGCGACCTGCCTCGAACGAGCCCCGACCGGCAGGGAGCGGGATGCCTTCTCTCCACCTCCCCCGTTCCCACCGGGGGGCGGGGGAGGTGCCGCGCCACCGGCCGAGCGGGCCGCGATTATCCCCCTCCCCGCCACCCCGCGCTACGATTGCCGCAACCACATGGTGGCCGACGAGAGCACAACCGGTGAGCGATTTCGGTCGCGATGTCCCGACCACTCTGAGCCGGACCGCATACCCGAGACGGAGGACCGGAAAGGTGAATGCCACGCTCCAAACCGCATACATCGCAGCGACGAGCAGCACCGACCTGAGGACAGGTCAGTGGCACACATTTGGGTCAGTGCCACCTGCCTCGGGACATGGAACAGGGAGAGTGGGTAGCACGGTCCGCCCGCCCAAAGGCTGTGCAGTAGCATCTTGTATGGGAATTCGGCCTCTGTGTCTCTTTTCGGATACCGACGACATCCTTCGCAGCCTGAGTCAATCTTTCTGGATAGGGGCAAATGGCAACGGCACAGTCTGAAACAACGCTTGGTGAAGAGATGTCTTGGACGACATTCAAAGCCCGGATCCAGAATTTTCACAACTGGCCTAGTTCGTTTCGAGCGAACGTCTGGTTTCGCGGCCAAGCCAACCCGGCATGGAGGCTTCAGCCGAGCATTGATCGGCTGTTTGCTTTCGAGAGCCGAGAAGATCGAACTGATCGACTTGCAGAGTTGCTCAGAGCATTCTGGAAGCATGCGAACGGCCTACACAGACACCGCCTCAAGAGCTCGACTTCTGCTACCGCCGAGATGATCGCTCGTCATCATGGCCTACCTACAAGTCTCTTGGATTGGTCCGCTTCGCCGTACGTGGCAGCTTTTTTTGCTTTGCAAGAAGCGCCATTACACGGGTGCAATGCGGTTAGTGTTTGGATCATGCGCAGAACTCTGCTCGACGACAAAGCGCTGCAGCAGATCGAACTCATCGAACCGGACGAGACGGCACCAACGAACAGGCGCGCTGTCGAGCAGAAGTCAATGTTCCTTCGCCTGAACTCTGAAGCGCGCTTTGTCGACGCGATCGTGCCACGGGAAGCATTGCAGCGGTTTGACATCTACATCAATGACCGCAAACTCGCTCTGACGGAACTAGACTCGATGAACATCACGGCTCGGTCGATGTTCAGAAGCATGGATGGTGCGGCAAGAACGGCCCTGCTGAGAGTTCAAGACTACGAATTGGTGAACAATGAGTGACATTGTGCAAAAGGAGCGCGATCTTTCACCCGCCGATGACGCGCTGGCACGAGCCTATGCTAGAACTGGGGTTCCCACGGATGTGCTTCCGTACACAGACACGCTGAAAGCACTGCACTCAGAGCTCGCAGAGCACTTCAAATCGGAGTCTGATTTGCTACGCAGACTCTTCCTCCTGCGCAAGTCCGGACGCCTGCCGAGAGTCGGATACACGGGATCTGCAGCCCCGAAAGTAGAACCCGACGTCGCTGAATGCTTGTCTGATATTGTCACGCATCACCTGAAATCCATCGGTATGCGTGATCAACTGCCCTACTCTCCGCTGTTCGAGACGGTGAAGAGGGAGTTTGAGCAAAGAACGGGCATCATCTTCAGTAACCAAGAGCTGTGGCGACTGATCTCAAACCTCGCGAAATAGCCAGAGAGGTAGCTCTGTCATGCGGAGGGTAGCACCGATTCCCTGCCACCTGTTCCGCTTTGGGAATAGTTGCTTCTTCGTCTCTTCAGCAACAGGCGCGACAGATCCTCTTTCGGTTCGCCTCGCGCCCCTCGCCCCCCATCCTCAGTCCCCGATCCCCACTCCATGATCCCTGATCCCTAGTCCCTAGTCCCTAGTCCCTTCCCTACGACCTCATCCTGAACCCAATCTTCTGCATCACCCCATCAAAGTGTTCAAGGTCGTAGTAGTCGACCACGATGCGCCCCTTGCGTTCGTTCGCTGAAGTCTGGACCTGCACCCGCGTGCCCAAGTACTCCGAGAGCTGCCGTTCGAGCTCGGCCCGCTCGGCGCTCACTTCGGCGTGCGACTGGATCTTGGGCTTCTTGTCCTTGCCCGCCGCGGCGGCGGCCTGCTTCGCGGCCCACGCCTCGGTCTGCCGCACCGACCAGCCATCCTGCACGACGAGCGTCGCGATCACCACGCGCTCATCGCCCGCCGGCGCGGTGAGCAGAGCCTTCCCGTGCCCCGCTGACAACTTGCCCGTCGAGAGCAGCCGCTGGATCGGGTTCTCAAGCTCGGTGAGGCGCACGAAGTTCGTCACCGTCGAGCGCTCCATCCCGACGCGCTGTCCCACCTCCGCGGGCGACAGCCCGAAGTGCTCCATCAGGTTTCGGAACGCCCACGCGCGATCGATCGGGTTCAGATCCTCGCGCTGCACGTTCTCGATCACCGCCCACTCCGCCGCCCCCTTGTCATCAAGCTCCGTCACCACCGCCGGGATCCGCTTCAGCCCCGCGAGCCGAGCCGCCCGCCACCGCCGCTCGCCCGCGATCAACTCGTACTTCTTGCCCTCGCTCGTCACTCCCCCGAGCGGCCGCACCGCGATCGGTTGAATCAGCCCGGAAACCTTGATCGACTCCGAGAGCGACATCAGCTGCGCCTCATCCATCTCCCGCCGAGGCTGAAACCGATTCGGCGCCACCTCCCCCACCCCGATCAGCCGAACCTTCAGCTCATCAATCGATGTTTCAACGGGTATTGTTGAATCAGTTAATGTGGCGTCAACCGATACAGCAACGGGCGACGTGAGCAGCCCTGACAAACCCCTTCCGAGCCGGCGAGTATTCTGTGCTTCCTTGGACATCGCATTCTCCTGAACCGCCACCTTACCATGACCAAGCAGCCCGACCACATCGAGATCCTCGCCCGGGGAATCCTCATCGAGAGCGATCGGTTGCTGCTCTGCAGAAGCGTCAAGGGAGGCTACCACTACCTGCCGGGCGGCCACGTGGAACCAGGCGAGCCCGCAGCCGCGGCCCTCGTTCGAGAGTTCCTTGAAGAGACGGGTCAGTCGATCTGTGTCGGTCCATGCCTGCTCGCCGCCGAGCAGTTGTTCGAGCAGCACGGACGCCCCCGCCACGAGGTCAGTTTGTTGTTCCACGTGGAACGGATAAGGACAGGGGAGGTGATCAGCCAGGAGCCCGCCATCGACTTTGGCTGGTTCCCGTTATCCGACCTTCCAATGGACCTCCGGCCGCGCCTGATCCGCGAGTGGCTTCAACTCCCATCTCCAAAGCCCACCTGGATCCCTGCAAACTTGACCCAGTTTGCCCCCCCCTCCCCGTGAAAGCAAGACTCGACCATTGACGCGATTTCCTTGGTCTGCCGTCCGATTCCTGTGGCGTGAAACCGCAGCCTCAGATCCAGGATGGAGCAACCCGGGTATCACTGCCCGACGAGATCGAGCGGCTCGCCTCCGAGGTCCAAGCCCTCCATGCGGAGCTCGAACGATCACATCGACTCGCGACTCTGGGCACTGTCGCTGGATCCATCGCCCATGAGTTCAACAATCTCCTGACGCCTGTCCTGTCATACGCGCAGATGGCGCTCGCATCACCAGCCGACCATGAACTGACCACAAAGGCACTTCGAAAGACGATTGATGGAGTCGATCGCGCCTCGCGCGTTGCGTCGGCGATGCTCGGATTTGTGCGCCAGGAAGACTCTGACCTTCGGGCCAATGTTCATGACGCGACGGACGCAGCGATCGCGTGCCTTGGTCGCGATGTTGGTGGCAGCGGGATCAAGATTGAGAACGAGACGTCGGAAGACTTGGCCGTTGCCATGATGCCCATCGGACTGCAGCAGGTCATGCTCAACCTGATTCTGAATGCAATCGAGGCGATCGGATCCGGGCCGGGCCACATCCGCATCCGCCGTTCCACGTGGAACAACACCTCCCAAGTAAGCCTAGAAGTTTCTGACACTGGACGTGGGATCACACCCGAGCTGCTTCCGAGGATCTTCGAGCCGTTTGTGAGCGAGCGACGATCGCCCGGAACGAGCCCCGGAACAGGGCTTGGACTTGCCATCTGCAAGCGGCTGGTGGAACAAGCGGGGGGTAGCATCGGTGTATCGAGCCAGGTTGGGCAAGGCACGACGTTTCGCCTGTTGCTGCCGGTCGCGATCGATGCCGCGTAAATACTTTTTTACACGATCGTTGTTGGCACAAATGTTGTCCGATGGTATACTTTGCAGGTCGCCTGTCGAAGCGAGCCGCAGGCTCGGCGACATGTGGGCGGCGAACTTGTGCGCGGCGCGTGCCGCCGCGAAGAACGATCACAGGAGCGAGCAACGATGAAGTCGATCACTCGGACGGTGCTGACGGCGGCGGCGGTTCTGGCGGCCAGCGCTTCGGCGTGGGCCCAGGCTGGGACCTTCACGCTCGACAAGGTGCACTCCAATGTCGTGTTCAAGGTCGGGCACATGGGCGTCGCCAACATGTACGGCATCATCCACGGCCCCGAGGGGACGTACTCGCTTGACTTCGCGAATCCCTCGGCGAGCAAGCTTGAGATCAAGGTGCTGACCGAGAACATCGACACCGGGAACGAAGGTCGCGACCGCCACCTCAAGAGCCCGGACTTCTTCGATGTGAAGCAGTTCCCCGAGATCACCTTCGTGGGCAAGCAGTTCGAGAAGTCGGGCGACAAGGGCATGAAGGTCACGGGCGAGCTGACCATGCTCGGCAAGACCAAGCCGGTCGTGGTGACGCTGAGCTTCGTTGGCGAGGGCGAGACGAAGCAGGGGTACAAGTCCGGGTTCGAGGCGCAGTTCACCGTGAAGCGCAGCGAGTTCGGGATGACCAAGTACCTGGAGGGGAACGCGATCAGCGATGAGATCACGCTCATGGTCGCGGTGGAAGGCAAGAAGGAGTGAGCTGAAGGAAGTGTTTGCAGGACTTTCGCGCCGCCGGGGAGAGGGCTCCTCGGCGGCTCTGTTTTTGGCGGGTTGTATAGTCACGGCTCCGCTGAGAACTCGCGTTGGTCGCGGGTTCTTCGGCGCATCGACGGAGATCGGCGAATGCCTCAACCGCAGTTGATCGAAGTGTTCCCGGCTCCGACCGACACGCCGTTCGTGATCGAGCACATCGCCGAGGAGTTCACGAGCGTGTGCCCGAAGACGGGGCACCCGGACTTCGGCGAGGTGACGCTGCGTTACGAGCCGCGCGGCGTGAAGGTGGGTGGTGTGTGCGTCGAGCTCAAGAGCTTGAAGATGTACTACCAGTCGTTCCGCAACGAGGGGATCTTCTACGAGGCGGTCACGAATCGCATCCGTGATGACCTGACCGCGGCGATGAAGCCCGCGTGGATGCAGGTGATCACACATTGGCGTGGGCGCGGGGGGATCCGGTCGGTCATTCGCGCGGAGGTCGGCGTTGTGCCCGAGGAATGGAAGGGGAAGTAGGAGGTCATTCGGGCATCAAGCCATCGGGGCACCGAGTGAGGAGAGGGGCGTGCGATGCGGCTGCTGATCGCGACATCCAATGCGCACAAGATCGACGAGCTGCGCGGGATCTTCGGCGTGATGGAAATCTCGGTGGAGGGGCTGGGCGATGCGGCGGCGCCCGCCGGCGGCTGGGTCGAGCCTGATGAGACCGGGCGAACGTTCGCCGAGAACGCGCGGATCAAGGCGGTGTCGTATGCCCGGCAGTCGGGGCGTGCGTGTCTGGCGGATGATTCGGGGCTCGAGGTTGACGCTCTGGGCGGCCTCCCCGGGGTTGACAGCGCCTACTACGCGGGCCGCGAGGGGTCTCGCGCCGAGCGGGATGCGAGGAACAATCTCAAGTTGCTGGAAGCGTTGATGGATGTGCCCGATGAGGGGCGTGCAGCGCGGTATGTCTGCTGCATCTGCGTGGCGCGGCCCGATGGGGGGATCATCGCCGAGACGCGCGGGACGTATGAGGGGCGAATCGGACGCGTCCCCCGCGGGAACAACGGCTTCGGGTACGACCCGCTGTTTGTGCAGGCGGATGGGCGGGCTGCGGCGGAACTCACGGATGCGGAGAAGAACGCGCGAAGCCATCGCGGGAATGCAGCGCGAGCGCTCGCGGCACTTGGGGTGTTGGTCGCGTGAGGCGGGGTGCCTTGCGCCGAACCATTGCGTGTGGAGGAACGAAAGAGCCCACGGATAAGGATCCGGGGGCTTCGCGGCGCGTGAGGATTCATTCAGGGGCAGGTGGTGCCGAAGTTGGCCAGGACGGTGGTGATGTCGGTGAAGTTGACGATGCCGTTGAAGCTGGCATCGCCAGCGCCGGTGGTGGTGTAGGTGTTGCCGAAGTTGGCCAGCACGCTGGTGATGTCGGAGAAGTTGACGGCTCGACTGCCATCGGCATCTCCGATGCACGGTGGCGGGGCGGGCTGGAACTCGTAGGCACCCATATCGACGAGCGGGGCGTTGCCGACACCGGTGTCGGCGGTGGTTGGATCGTCGAGGAATCGGGGCATGCCCGCGAGATCCGCGAGCACTTCGAGGGGGACCTGGTCGTTGCGGCCCGCATCGATGCAGGGTGAGTTTGGCTGGAGGCGGTAGTCGCCCGCGGCGAGGTTCACGAAGAGCGGGTCGGCGTTGATGTTGAAGATGCCGCCCGCGAAGCCTTCGATGTTGGACCAGCCGACGCCCGGGGTGTTTCCCGAGAACTCGTCGCCCGGATTCCTGAAAATCGAGTTGTAGATGACGACCGATCCCGAGTTGAAGAGCGCGCCCGGGGCCGGGAAGAACTGGCTCGGGGGGTGGTTGACGGAGGTGCAGTTGATGAGGGTGGCCGAGGCGGGCTTGGGGTACGAGCGGAGGTACAGCATGGGCGCGGAGTAGCCGGTGTTGGCGTCGAAGAGACAGTTCACGAAGGTTGTGTTCTGCCCGAGCAGGGTTCCTGCGCCCCCCGTGGATGATGCGTTGCGCAGGAAGCGGCAGGCGATGAAGGTCGATCCCGCGGTTCCTTGGTTGGACATGCCGCCCGCGTTGTCGCCCGTGTTCTCGATGATGTCGCATTCGCGGAAGGTGGGCCCGGAGTCGACGAAGAGACCGCCGCCAAATCCTCTGGTGGCTCCGGTGGGATCGGCGGGCGAAAAGGCATCGTTGTATCGGATGATGCAGCGTTCGAAGGTGGCATCGGAATCGGCGTAGAGGCCACCGCCGTAGATCGAGGTGTTGAGCTCGAAGATGCAGTCGCGAGCGGTGAGGGTTGTGCCGGTGGATGCGAGCCCGCCGCCGGTGCCGAAGAAGCCGACCTGGCCCGCGTTGTTTGATCGGAAGGTGGTGCGCTCGATCGTGACTGTTCCGCCGCTGAGGAGCGCTCCGCCACCATCGAGGTTGGTGCGGTTGTTCGTGAAGGCGGAATCGCGGACGGTGAAGCCAGTGGAGTTGTTCGCCCAGAGGCCTGCGCCCTGGTTGGACTGATTGTCAGTGAAGAGCGTGCTCGAAACGACGGCGGCGGTGCCGCTGGCATGGAGCCCGGCCCCAAGGCTCGACGGGCTGGAGCCGCGCGTGATGACGATGCGCTCGATGTTCGTCTCGCCCGAAGCGCCATCGGCGATCTGGACGACGGTGAAGGCGTTGTCATCCTGGGTGGGCGAGCCGATCTCGCCCGTCAGGATGGTGTCGGCAGCGGGGTCTGCGGTGAAGAGGTCCGGATCGGCCGGGCGCTGGGCGAGGCTGGATTCGTTGCCCGCGAAGCCACCGCGCAGCTTGATGGATGAGGGGACGAGGAAGCGGGCGTTGCGGTCGGCGCTGGTGGTGGTGGGGTAGGTGCCGCGCGCGATCCAGATCTCATCGCCCGGCGCGGCGGCGGCGAGGGCGGTTGTGAGGTTGTTGTAGGCGGTGCTCCAGGTCGCGCCGTTGCCTCCCGGCGCTGCGGAGGCGCGGACGTGGATGGTGGCGGCTTGCGAGGTCGAGGCGAGGAGCGGTGTGAGCAGCATGGCGATCTGCATGGTGCGGCGCATGGTGGCCTTTCTTCGCGTGTTTCGTGAAATGCCCACGGAACTGGATCCGTGGGCTTCGCGGCGGGGCGTCGGCGGGGTGATCAGGGGCAGTTGGTGCCGAAGTTGGCGAGGACGGTGGTGATGTCGGTGAAGTTGACGGTGCCGTTGATGTCGGCATCGCCCGGCCCGGTGGTGGTGTAGTCGGTGCCGAAGTTCGCGAGCACGGCGGTGATGTCGGTGAAGTTGACCGACCGGTTGCCATCGGCATCACCGATGCAGGGCGGGGCGACGGCGGGCTGGAACTCGTACGCGCCCATGTCGGCGATCGGCGCCGGGCCGACGCCGGTGTCGGCGGTGGATGCGTCGTCCTTGAAGCGGGGCATGCCGGCGCGGTCGGTGGTCACCGAGATGGGGAGGAGGGCGTTGTTGCCCGCATCGATGCCCGGCGAGCCGGCGACGAGACGGTAGTCCGAGGCGAGCGTATCGACGTAGATGGGGGCGGCGCTGATGTTGCCCGTGCCCGCGAAGCCGCCCTCGATGTTGGAGAAGGTCGCGGTGCGTGTGCCGGGCCCGTCGAGTTCGGTCCCGGCGTTGCGGAGGATGGAGTTGCTGGCCGTGACTGTCGCCGTGCCGTTGGCGTAGACGGCCTGGGAGGCGCCGGAGTTCTCGGCGATGGTGCAGTTGGTGTAGGAGGCCGATCCGGCGCCGAGGAAGGCGACGCTCGCGAAGAAGGAGGCGGTGTTGCGGGCGATGAGGCAGTTGGTGTAGTTGACCACCCCGCCGAACTGATGGAAGGCCACGCCGCCGCTGGCGGTGGCGGAGTTGCCGACCATCGAGCATCGTTCAAAGGTGGAGGTTCCGCTCGTGGTGTAGATGACGCCGCCGACGTTGGCGCGGTTGGACTCGAAGGTGCAGTCGGTGGCGTTGATCGAGCTGTTGTTGTAGATGGCGCCGCCGCTGTTGACCGGCGCGATGGTGGTGTTGTTGCGGAAGGTCGAGCGGGTGACGGAGGTGGCGGCGAAGGCGTTGATGGCGCCGCCCGCCGAGCCGGTGTTGCCGTCGAAGGTGCAATCTTCAAAGGCGTTGGCGGCGTTCCAGATAATCGCAGCGCCGCCGGAGTTGGCGGAGTTCTGGTTGAAGCTGCAGAACTTGAAGGTGATGGAGCCCGACTGGAAGTCGATCACGCCCCCTTGATGAGCGGAGTTGGAGGTGAAGCTGCACCGCTCGG
>JBIPMO010000283.1:0-4059 GCA_044369085.1 Phycisphaerales bacterium | reverse complement strand
ACAGCACCAGGTGATACCCCGGGGGCCCCCAGTGCCCCTCGCTCGGCGACACGCTCCGCCCCAGCACCTCATCGCTGATGATCCCCCAGTACGCATCCCACCCCACCGCGCGAACCACCAGCACCACCCAGGGCGCAACGCAAAGCACGACGATCAGAGCACCAATGATCGGCCGCGTCCGCAGCATCCATCGCCACCGCCCTATCGCCGCCGACACCCCCGCCGCCGTCAGCCCGGCGATCATCGGCGTGATCGGTCCCTTGCTCATCACCCCCAGCCCGATCGCGAGCCAAAGCCCGATGACCTGCCCCCACGGCACCCGCCCCGCCGATGCCGAACGCCAAACCCGCCACAACGCCCACATCGCCACCGTCGTCGCCGCCAGCAGCAACTGGTCCGCCCGCGCCTGCCGCGCATCCCACATCACCATCAACGAGCACGCCAGCATCGCCCCCGCGAGCCACGCCGTCCGCCCGTACCGCGCCCCGAACATCGAGACCCCGAGCCGCCACGTCGCCAGCGATGCCACCATCGCGCACACCAGCGAGGGGAGCCGATACCAGCCGATCCCCCCGGTGCGATCGAACCCGCGGGTGACATCGCCTCCGACCGATCGCTCGGCTCCCGCCGCCCGCGCCACCGCCGCCTGCAACCAATAGATCACGGGCGGCTTGTTCAGCCGAGGCGCATCGCCCACCATCGGCACGACCCAGTCGCGCAGCGAATCCCCGGATGCCATCTGCTTGCTCGCCTGCGCAAAGCGGCTCTCATCCCGGTCCACGGGCGGGATCGTGAACGCCCCGGGCACGTGCGCTGCCAGACACACCAGCACCAGCATGACCCCGCCGCGCCACCCGGCAAGGGCCGGCACGCGGGCACGCGGCTCAACGGGCGCATCGGGCATCGCCCCGACTATAACGCCCGCCCCCACGCATTCGGCCCCGATTCGCTGCACAATGCCCCCCAATGACCGGCGATGCACAACCCTCCAGCCCGATGGCCCATGCCCGGCGACCACTGCGCCCGTGGCGAGCCCTCATCATCGCGCTCGTCATCGCCGCCGCGCTCATCCCATGCGACCTTTTCATCTCGCGGGCCATCGTCACGCTCCGCCCCTCGGGCGACCTGCGCCGCGAGCTGGAGCTGATCCAGCAGTTCGGCAGCCCCACGACCATCGCGCTGGTGGCGCTGCTCATCTGGAGGCTCGACCCGCGCCGCCTCCGCCGCATCCTCGACTGGCTCGCCGCCGCCGCGATCACCTGGGCCATCATCTTCGCTCTCAAGATCACGCTCGGCCGCCCGCGCCCGAAGTTCGATGAGCACCTGGTCTTCCTCGGCCCGTGGAACACGCATGTTGTTCAAGAGGGTGACCCCGCCCGCCACGCGTGGGAGGTCTCGGCCCCGGATATCACCGAGATCTGGTCGATGCCGTCGAGCCACACCGCCTTCGCCTTCGTCGCCGCGGTGTTCCTCGGCCGCCTCTACCCCCGCCTGTGGCCCGTGGTGCTCGCGCTCGCGTGTGTGGTGGGGTTCTGCAGGGTCCTCTTCCGCGCCCACTTCGCTTCGGATGTGGTCATCGGCGGAGCCATCGCCTGCACGATCACATCGCTCGCGTTCACGAACGGATGGGGGGTCCGCGCAGTCGACTTCCTGTGGCGCACCTTCATCGATAAGAACGCCAAGCCGGCGTGGCCGAGCGCGAACGAAGCGCGTTAATCTGTTCCGCGCGCAAGCAATAGCGCGCGAGCGACGCGACCGCTCCGAACGCCTGGTTCATTTTTCTCAGACCCCACTCACGCGCTGAACGAAGACCCGCAGCCGCACGTCGTCGTCGCGTTCGGGTTCGTGAACACGAAGCCGCGGCCCATGATCTCGTCCTTGAAGTCGATCGTGGTCCCGTTGAGGTAGAGCAGCGACTTGGGGTCGCACACCACCTTCACGCCGTGCTGCTCGAAGATCTCATCGGTCTCCTTCGAGTTCTCCGTCAGGTCCAGCACGTACGAGAACCCCGAGCACCCGCCCCCCTTCACGCCGACGCGCAGGCGGATCTTCTCAAGGTCGAGCTCCTGCTGCTTGACGATGGTGTTGATCTCGCGGGCGGCGGTCTCGGTCAGATTGATCATGAAGCGCTTCTCCAAGTTTCCTGCGGTTGGGTGCAGTGTAGGGGCCTGGGGCCCGGTCGGAAAAACCAGCGTGCCCGGGACTGAGACTTCGTCTCATCGACCGAAAATCTCGCGTGCCCGCTTGACTATACCAAACATAACGCTAACATATCGGCGGCCCGTCTGGCAAGGGAGACCGCTTCATGAACCGCCGACTCGACCACGCTGTTCCGACCGCTCGCATCGATGGCAGAGGATCGTTCGTCATCCCCGCCCGCCTGAGGCGCCTGCTCGGGATGGATGCGGGGTCACTGCTCATGCTCGAAGTTCGTGATGGGGCGCTGGTCGTCAGGCCGGCCGTGGCCGTGCCCGTCGAATCGCTGCGCACCCAGTCCGCTGCGATGGCCACCGCAGTCTCTCCCGGAAGCCCCGCGAGCCTCGCCTTCAGTGACACCCAGGCCCCGGCAGGTCGCATTCGCCCAGCAGTTTGAAGTCTTTCTTCCGCAGGATCTGCCCGGCCAGGATCAGGTCATCGACCGCCAGAGCGATCGTCGGCGATCCGTTGGGCTTGAGCATCAGCGGGTACGCGAACTGAATGCTGATCTCCGCCCCCAGCAGGTACATACACAACCGGCTCAGCGTGTGGATGTACCCCACCTCCACCACCAGCAGCCGCGTCTCGCTGAAGGGCAGCGCCTCTCGGCGCAGGATCTCACGCGTCGGGTCCGCCGCGTTGGTGATGATGCGCACGACCGCGTAGTCGCTCGCCTCCTGCACCGAAAAAGCGCAGACCTGGCACGCCGAGTGGTTGTCGAACACCTTCAGCAGCTCGAGCAGCTTCCCGACACGGTTGTCGAGAAAGACCGAGAACTGCGTGACGCTCGGCGGGGCATAGCCGTGCATGACATTCGATGATGCTGCCTGGCTCATAGGAGTCCTTCCCGTGAGGGCTGTCGCAGATGTGTCTTCGCACCATCGGCCCGCGCCACCTGCGGGCCGAATCGGCTGAGGTCGGGAAGCCCCTCCCGCCTCATCAAACAAGGATAGAGGGTGAAACCGCCCAAACTCAAGCAAATTGTCCCCGAAACGTGGCCCATTTCATCCTTCCTGCCGACGAGGGGCCGGAAACCGGGGATCGCTCGGATGTTTGCGAGCACTTCAGTCGGCTCGCCCGGTGTCGCCGCACCGAAGCCAATCGACCGGGCCCGGGTCTGCGCACAGCCCGCCCTCGACCCCCCGCCGGAACAGTTCGGCGACCGCCGAGCGCCCGGCATCCCCCGCATCGATGGTCCGAGCGTTGACGTACATCCGCAGGTACTTGTCCACGGTCGCTCGGTCCAGCCCCAGCGTCATCGGCGCGATGCGAGCGACCCCCTCCTCCCAGTGCTCGACCGCGTGGACGATCGACCGCCGCAGCAGCCCGCCCACCCGCGCCAGCGTCCCCGCGCCGTGCCTGTGGTCCAGGTCGCGCCGGACCACGTTCCCACCCAGCGGCAGCGGCATGTTCGTCATCGCCCGCCACCAGGCCCCCAGGTCCGCGACCTCGCGCAGCCCGAGCGACGCGTACGTCAGCTGCGCATCGTGGATCAGCAGCCCGGCATCGGCCTTACCCTCGGCAACCAGCGCCGGGATCTCGTGGAACGGATGAGCCGAGTGCTCGAACTTCGCCCCGAGCATCAGCGAGAAGGTCAGGAACGCCGTCGTGTTCACCCCGGGCACCGCGATCCGGCGCCCGGGCCCGCGCAGCCACTCCAGCGCCCCGCCAATATCGCGCGGCGCATCCGATGAGCCGCGCACGATCACCTTGGGCCCGTACCCCTCGCCCCACGACCCGGCGCAGTCGGTCAGCATGTACCGCCGCGCGATCAGCGGGTAGGTGTTGATCGAGACGGCCGTGATGTCCAGATCACCCCGGTCGATCGCGCGGCGATTCAGCACCTGGATGTCCTCGGCGATC
>JBIPMO010000282.1:0-4062 GCA_044369085.1 Phycisphaerales bacterium | reverse complement strand
AGCTGTCCCCCGGCCCGTTCACTCCCGGCGCAACGTAGCCATTCACGAACGCCCCGTTCGCCACCGTCAGCGACGGGCCCGTGAACGACAGCTCGCGGAAGCTCAGCACCGAGTTCGCCCGCGTCGCCCGGGCCTCGATCAGCAGCCCGTTGAACGCCGCCGTCGGCGAAACACCGTTGATCTGCGGCGTCTGCGCCGTGGCGTTCGTCAGCGATGGGAACGTCCCCCACGCCAGTGTGGTCGTCGTCCCGTTGTTCGTGTTCAGCACCGAGAAAACAAACCCCTGCCCGGGCGTGTGCGACAGCGAGAAGTGGAACTCGCGGTTGTTCAGCACCTGGTAGTTGCCGATGTGCGCCGAGATGAAGTTGCCGGAAGTGGTCCCCGTCCCCCGGTCGAGCGACTGGTCCCAGTTGGAGTTGGAGAAGCGGAACTTCGCCTGCCCGCTCGTCGCCGTCGAGGAGGCGATCGGCGCCAGCGGCGAGTTGATGTACACCATCCCCGCCGAAGCGTGGGAGGCGGCGAGCGCCAGCGTGCCGAGCGCAAGAATGCGTGCCATGGACATGTCTCTTTCTCCTCTTGTCGTGTCGAAGCTGCGCCGCGAGCCAGGACGCACCATTCGTGCGCCATCGATTCGAGCCGCGCCTCCAACATGCCCCCGATTCGCCCGCGTGCAAGGCATCCGCGGAATCCCCAGCGCAAAGCCGGGCAGGATCTGACGCCTGCGCAACCGGGCGACCCGCGTTATCGGCGCGAACATGATTACCCGGACGATCACGCACGCTCCGAGAAGCAGCCGCACTATCATGCACCCATGCATGCACCCGTGACCGATGCGAGCAGCAAGCCCGACGCCAACCCCGACGCCAATCCCGACCCCCGGGCCGGCTCCGCCCCTGTCCGCGCAACAGCTCCGGCCCCCCGCCCGGCCAAACTCAGCGGCAAGGTGTTCATCATCTTCCTGATCGGTGTCTGGGTCGCCGTGATCGCGGGCGTGACCTTTATGATCGTCTCGTTCAAGCAGGGCGGCGTGGATGCGCTCCGCATCGACAAGAAGCCCGCGGCGGCGGGGGCGGCCACAGGCAACTAGCCGTGGCGCCTCTGCTGCGGACGATCGGGCAACCAGAATGACTCTTCGCGGGATTGACCTGTGTTGCGCGGCTTATTCAAAGGGGAAGCGCAGCACCCGTGTGCTGTTCGCGCGAATGGCAAGGAGCTCTTTTTCATTCGCCGATGTCGCGAGATACCAGTAGTCCTCTTCTCCATCGACCTTTGGCAATGTGAAGCGTCGCGACCGCCCGCTCTTGATGTCAACGAGCAAGACATGATCGTTCGATGACATCGCGGCTGTTTCACCGTTGAACGCGATCTGCATCAGCACACTGTCCGCCGGGATGCGAATTGCTGCAACGCCATCCCCGGCCTTGTCGTACACCGACAGATAGCACGGGCAGCGGGTTCCCATCTCGTCCGGACCGCTCACCACCGCGATGCTGCCGTTGCGAGCGACAGCGCTGCCGGCGGTGCTGCCGAGCCAGGATCCATCCGGCCGACGCCGGATCTCGCGCACGATCACTTCCTGCTCATCGACGAGCGCGAGCTTGTCGTAGCCAACCGCCCAGGTGCGTCGCGACCCCGACACGGCGAGGCGAGTTTCCGTCACGTCGTCCAGCACGCGTGGAATGATCCGCTTGCGCTGGCCCTCGGCATCGAACTCAACAAAGCCGGCCTTCAGCAACCCCGAGTCCTCCTCCGAGATGGCCGACGCGAGCAGGCTTCCGTCATCGAAGACCGCGATCGAAGGCGGCTGAGCCCGCATTTCAAAGTCACCCGCTTCGCCACCGAGAACGCGGATGAGCCCGCCCTCCGCATCGAACACATGGATCCAGCCGTTCTGGGCATTCTTCGCATAGAAGCGGCCCTGCGTGTCGACGGTGAACGACCGCACACCGCGCATCGGGCGGCCGCGATCATCGGAGATCTCTCCGATCGCTCGATCGGGCACGCCGTCTTTGCCCGCTCGTAAAAGCCCATCACGCGCCGCGCACCACAGAGCCCCGTCATCCGGCGAAACCTGAGGGTCACCGAGCATCCGGAACTCAGCCCCACGCGGATCGCGTGTAGTCAATCGGGCTCGCTCGCTGCCATCGGCATTCAGCCGATACACCGATGGCTTGCCACCAAAGTCATACAGCACCAGACCGTTGTCTCTGTCGGCGGCGAGCTGCGATGGATAGTTCGGCTCTTGGCCCAACGATGTGGTCAGATCGATCGTCCCATCCAGTTCCTTGCCATCGCTCGAAAGAAAGCTGATCTGCTTGCTGACGCCCTGAAGCACAGCGATGCGTCCATCATCCATGATGGCGATGTCCTGCACGCTGAATGGATATGTGCTCCACAGGACTTTACCTCGTCGGTCAAAGGCTCTGACCTCGCCTCCCATAGGGCCGGAGTTGCCGACGAAGCTCCCATCGGGCCTTGCCTCGACATTGCCGAGACGCTTCACGTCCAGCTCGGGCAGCGGATCAAGCGGGCCATCGGCATCGTTCTGATTGAACACCCATGCCCGCGCTTGCTCCGAGTCGTAGCCCCCCGCGTACACGAGCCACAGGCCCCCACCGATGGACGCGATATCAAGGTACTTCCCGGTTGCTTCCGTGATGGCCCGCTGCGCCAGGATCGTGCCCTTCTGATCGACGATCAGCACAGCGGTGTCGTTCGAGGCGCTCCGCGCCAGCCCGATCGTTCTATTGCTCGACATGTCAAAGCCCGAGAGAGCGTGGACCGGCTGCCGAACCACACCGGGCGGGTCGCCGTTCAGTTCGATCGCGCCCAGCGGTTCGCGCTCGATATCTTCGGCAGCGATGAGTCCTGCGGGCACCGGTTCGCCCGCCGCTTCGCGGCCGCGTTCACTGACAACCCAGCCATCCGCACCCGCCGGCCCCGGCTCGATGCCAAACTGGATGCGTTGCCGCTCGCGGAATGAATGGAACCAGAACGATCGCTGGCCCGTTTCGATCTGCGCGACACCCTCTCGTTGAAGCTGCCAGCCATCGAAGTACTCGCCGCGACCTTCATACTCATCCACGAACGTTCGTTCCCAGATCCGGCGACCGTCGAGCGTTTCGAGGGTCAGATGTGCCGACCTGTGAATGGCTCGCAACGGAGGTTGGTCCGACCTTCCTTCGATGTACCAGTGCACCAGCGCCAGACTCGTGCCCGGAACCATCGCGCACGCGATGGCTCGCCGAAACTGTGAGTTCACGACATCGGGCAGCAGCAGGTCCTGGGATGGAAGCTTCGCGCCATCATCCAGCCGATACCGTGTCCATGTTTCCGTCGGGGACCTCCATTCACGATGGGTCCTCACGATGACAAGGTTGGATTCAGGCGTGAGCAGCACCCCCGTGGCGAGCGGGAAGTTTGGTGATGGCGGATTGCTGAACACTGCTGGGCTTTGCCGGAGCTCGGCGCTTCGAAATCGTTCGCTCCCATCGGGATTCAACGCGACAACGAGCAGATGACCCGGCTGATTGATCTCGGCGCCCCAGCCGTACCAGCCCGTGTCATACGCGTAGCCGGCCACGACCCCCTCGTCAGTGATCGAGGCTTCCCACATCGTGAACGGCCGATCCTGCTCCCAGACGAGGCGCCCTTCTTGCTCAACTCGGTACTGTCCGGGCCCCGACCCCTCGGGCTCGGATGGATCGATGTGCAGCGACCACTTCCCGTCGGGAGAGACATATGTCTTGGGGTCCAACGGCGGGCCATATCGGTTTGGTGCAGCCTCCGCAGTGAGCGCGGCCATCAGCAGCGCGATCATTCCCACAAGGGTCCATGTTCGTTCGCAGTTCGTCAGCATGCGCTGCCCCTTTACATCGCTTCGCAGGAAGCCCGCCCGCAATCCTGCCAGACCTTCCTTGGACGACTCAGCCCTCCAACAAGTTCGCACTTCAGTCCCCCTCCCCCTCTACCCAGTCCCTAGTCCCCGGTCCCCGGTCCCCGGTCCCCGGTCCCTGGTCCCTGGTCCCTGGTCCCTGCCTCAGGTATCAACCCGCTCCTCGA
>JBIPMO010000281.1:0-4069 GCA_044369085.1 Phycisphaerales bacterium | reverse complement strand
CTGCAGGAATCGCTGGCGGACCTGCTCAAGAACACCACCTTCGAAGAGTTTCGCAAGCGGTACCAGGACCTCGGCCTGCGACCAACGCCGGTCAGCGGCCCGCAGCCCGACAAGCGATCTTCCTACCGCGCGCCGCGGAGCGGCGCGGGGGGCAAGGGGGCCTGAGGTTATCGCGCCTGGGAAATGTCAATCGATGCGCGGCGCGATGTCGCTCTTGACCTTCTTGCGGACCTCATCCCAGGTCATGCTCTCGCTGCCGGGGACGTAGATCAGGTCGATCCGGCTCTTGGATTCCGTGAAGTACGCGGCGCCGATCTTCACATCCACATCCATGGCCTGCCCGCCCCGCCAGAGCTTGAGGTGGGCCGTATCCCCGGGCTTGCGGATCGAGACGATCGACCTGAGCACATCCGGATTGGACGCGATCACGCCGTTGACGGTCGTAATGACATCGTTGATGCGCAGGCCCGCTCGCGAAGCGGGATGATCATCCCGGACCTCGGTGACCACGATGCCCGCCCCGTCGTACTCAAGCCCCAGAGCACGGCCGCGCTCGGCATCGTACTCCTGCAGGGTGATGCCCAGGTACCCGCGGATCACCACGGATGAGTCGAGCAACTGCGTGACGACCGCCTCGATGGTCTCAAGGGGGATCGCAAACCCGATGCCCGCCGACTGCCCCTGCGGACTCGGCGAGTCGAAGTTGTACTGGACGTTGTTGGCGATGGCGGTGGACATCCCGATCACGCGGCCGCGGGCATCGACCAGGGGCCCGCCCGAGTTTCCGGGGTTCATCGCGGCATCGGTCTGGATGAAGTTGGTGTAGCCCGACCGCATGTTGACGAGCGATGCGGCCTCCGATCGGCCCATGCCCGACACGATCCCCTGGCTCATCGAGAACTTGATGCCGAAGGGCGAGCCGAAGGCGAAGACGCGGTCGCCAACGAACACCGGGTTGCCGCTCGCGCGGCGGATCGGGTTGATGCCGGTGGCATCGTCGACCTTGATCACCGCGATATCGGTGCGAAGATCGGTGCCGATGACCCGGGCATCGCGCACGCGCCCGTCGTAGAGCTCGACCTTCAGGTTCTCGGCGTCTTCGACCACGTGGGCGTTGGTGACGATGAATCCCTCCTGAGACCAGAACCAGCCCGCCGCGGAGGCGCGGGGGGCGAAGCGCTCGCGGCGATCCGCGTTCTCCTGGTCCTCCTCCGCCAGCCTCGCCCGCATCGAAGCGCGGACCTGGATATGCACGACCCCGGGCAGCACCGATTCGGCCACATCCCGCGTTGCCTGATTGAGCGCATCGATCGGGTTGCTCGCATCAAGCCTTGCCTGGGCGAACTGGACTCCAGCCGTCATGCGAGCCAGTTCAAGCTGCTTCATCGCCGCCGGCGCGAGCGCCAGCACGCTGAGGACCGTGACCAGGACGACCAGAGCCGGAGCGAGGGACACGAAACGACGCATGCGAGTCTCCTGCGTGTGTTCGGCACCGGGGCCGTGTGGATCGACATTCTTCCAGAAGGGATTGGGGATACGGGACGAGCGGTTACTTGGCGCGAGGGCCAGCCCGACGAGCGCTGCCCTCCCCCTTCATTTCGTACCGATGCGCGGTCACGTTTCGCAAACCGACGCGTCGGACCCATTCTTCCGCCGCTCGCTGGACCTCCGGGCCCAGATTCGCCGTGGGATCGGCGAATGCGGGCGGGCGGTCGGTCAGCCCGAGCAGGTCCTGGAGCACCAGAACCTGGCCATGACAGGCCGGACCCGCACCGATACCGATCAGCGGCACGCTGGTTTCTTCCAGGATGCGCGCGGTCACCTCTTCCGGCACCGCCTCGACCAAAAGCATCACCGCCCCGGCCTGTTCGAGCGCCACCGCGTCTTCGACCACTCGGGATGCCTCGCTCGGAGTCCTGCCGGCGGAGGAATAGCCCCCCGTCAGCCCGGCCTGCTGCGGCTTGGAACCGATGTGCCCGCAGATCGGGATCCCGGCGCGGGCCATCTGCGCCACGAGCGGCGCGAAGGAGGCATCCGCCTCGATCTTGACCACATCGGCCAGCCCCTCGGTCAGGAAACGCCCGGCGTTGCGGAGGGCATCGGTGTCGCTTGCCTGGTAAGAAAGGAACGGCATGTCCGCCATGACCAAGGCGCTCGGTGCACCACGCTTCACCCCCGCCGTGATGGCGACCATGAAGTCGAGCGGCGCATGGATCGTGCCCGGGAAGCCCAAGACCATTTCGGCGGCGGTATCGCCGACCAGCAGGACGTGAACACCCGCTCGCTCGAGCCAACGAGCGGTGGTCGCGTCGTAACAGGTGAGGCAGGCGAACGGCTGCCCGTCGCGAGCCATTTTGCGGAGGGTGCGCAGCGTGATCGGGGTGATGTCTGGGCTGGTCACGCGGGGATGATATGCCGGGTGGGTCGCAGCCCACCCGGCTCGTGGCCCGTTGTCGTGTTACCGCTTACCGCGGCGAGCGCCGGACTTGGCGAACATCTTTTTCGCCCCACCTCCGCCACCACCGCCACCGCCACCGCCGCCGGCGTAGCCGCTGTTGCGTGATCCGCCGTAGCTGGACCCGCCACCGCCGCCACCACCACCACCGGAGCTGTTGCCGCCGGAATGACCCGGCTTGGAGCCACGGTGGCCAGCGCCCTTGCCCGGTGCGCCGAGGTTGCGCTGGGGGCCGGATCCGCCGGAGTTCGAGTGCCCGCCGCGATGGCCCTGCTGAGACTGGGCCTTAGGGGCGTGCGAGGGTGTGCGATGCCCGCCATCACCGGCCCGCGACGGGCCGACGTACTCGACGCGGTCGCCCTCGGCCCGCACGGGCGGTGCCGAACGGGGTGGCGAGCGGAGCTCGATCATCTGCATGGCATCGCGGCGCTGAGGCTCGCTGCCGTTGGGGCGGAACTGGCTGCGCTTATCGCGCCGGTCGGCGGGCTGAGGAGCCGGCGCCTGCTTCGGGCCGTGGGATCCGACCGGCCCGCTGGCGGCATGTCCGCTCGCGTGACCACCCGTGTGACCTGCGGAGTGCCCGCCCGCATGAGCGGGGCGGTTCGACCGCGCCGGTGGCGGGCCGTGGCGCTTGAGTTCGCGGCGCTCGGGCATGTCGTAGCCGATGTGCGTGCCCTCGAGCCGCTCGGCGTTGCCGGGGGCGACGCGCTCCACCACGGGGGCACCGGTCGCGGGCTTGCGCTCGGTGATCGCGGGCAGCGTGGTGATCATCGTCACGCGCTTGCCGGTGAGGCGTTCGATATCGCGGAGCGACCCGACCTCATCGCGGTCACAGAACGAGATGGCGATGCCCGTCGCCCCCGCTCGGCCGGTGCGGCCGATGCGGTGGACGTACGACTCGGGCTCATCGGGGATGTCGTAGTTGAAGACGTGGGTGATGCCATCGACATCGATGCCGCGAGCGGCGACATCGGTGGCCACAAGAACCCGGGTCCGCCCGGACCGTAGGGCTTCGAGGGCCTTCTGGCGAGCGTTCTGGGCCTTGTTGCCGTGGATCGCATCCGACGCGATGCCGTCGGCGTTGAGCCGCTTGGACACGCGGTCGGCACCGTGCTTGGTGCGGGTGAAGACGATGGCTCGACGGATGTCGGCCTCTTCGATCAGGTGCCGCAGCAGCGTCTGCTTGCCGGGGTGGGGCACCATGTAGACCTTCTGCTCGACCAGCGGCGTCGCGGAGGCGACCGGGGTCACCGAGACCTTGACAGGCTTGGTCAGCAGCGAATCGGCCAGGTGCATGATGGGCTTGGGCATGGTCGCCGAGAACATCAGCGTCTGCCGCTGCGTGGGCAGCGCGGAGGCGATGCGGCGGATGGGGTGGATGAACCCCATGTCGAGCATGCGGTCGGCCTCATCGAGGACGAAGGTGTTGATGTTCGAGAGCTTGACGTGGCCCTGCTCCATCAGGTCCATGAGCCGGCCCGGGGTGGCGACGATGATGTCCACACCGCGCTGCAGGGCTCGCACCTGGTGGAACTGCGACACGCCGCCGAAGATCACGGCGTAGTTGAGCGGGGTGTTGCGGCCGTAGGTGGCGATGGATTCGACGATCTGCGT
>JBIPMO010000063.1:0-12940 GCA_044369085.1 Phycisphaerales bacterium | reverse complement strand
TGGCAGCGCGGGCGGGCCGCGCGTGTGGTTCGAAGGGCGCGAGGGCTTCGTCGCCGGGCAGGCCGAGGGAAGGGCCTATTCGTTGCCGTTCATCCTCGGCGGGACCGCGATTCCGTCGCCCGGGTCCTTGGCGCTGGCGGGACTGATCGGGCTCGCGTCCGCTCGACGCCGCCGGGCATCGCGCTGAGCATGTTCGAAAGGGTGAACTCCCCAACCAGCGCAATCTCTGCGCTGGTTTTCTTTCGCCTCGCGCAACTCCGCTATCGGACGCCTGCGATCGTTGCCGATGTCTGATGAACGACGGAGCGCCGCGACCGGCCATCGCCGTCGCCGCGCGCACCAAGAAGCCATGCCCGACGAAGCAACACCCAACCCCGCCCCAGCCCCCGCCCCCGGGCCGGAACCGACGCCAGCCCCCGCGTCGCAAGCTCCCGCATCCGGCGCGGAAGACATCGCCCCCGCGACGGCGGAGGATCTCGCCGCCGAGGCTCTGGCCGCGGCTCAGGCCGCCATCAGCGAGCTCGGCACGACCGCCTCATCCACGGCGGGCGGCGACAAATCAAGCGCCCCCGCGCCCGCCCCCGTCGCGGCACCCGCCGCAGCCAAGCCCGCTCCGGCGCCACTGCCCGAGGGCGCTGCACCCTTTAACTTCACCCCCTTCGACAGCAAGGGCGGCAAGGACATCCCCGACAACATCTCCCTGCTCTCGGATGTTCACCTCAACGTGAAGATCGAACTGGGACGGACCCGCATGATCGTCGAGGATGTGCTCAAGCTCGGCGAGGGCTGCGTCGTCGAGCTCGACAAGCTCGCGGGCGACCCGGTCGATGTCTACGTCAACGATCGCCACGTCGCTCGCGGCGAGGTGCTGGTCGTCAACGACAACTTCTGCGTCCGCATCAACGAGATCCTCGCGCTCACGGCCATCGAACCGCCCGCCGCACGAGGAGCCGCATGACCCGCCGCTCGGGCCACCCCGTCGGTGACCCGAGCACACGCGACCGCACGGAGCGGACGCGACAACCCACTCTGGGCGGCGGAGCCCGCCCGGCCTCAGCCAGGATGGCGCCATGGCCCACGCTCATACACCAGGCAGGACCCGGCTTCTCGCGCACGCCGTCATCGCGTGCTGCGTGATCACGCTCGCGCCGGGCGCGACGCTCGCGCGACCTGATGCGACCGTTTCTGGCGTGCCGGTCGCGCTCGCGAGGCCCGAGCCAGCGCTGTCGGCTCACGATCGCGAACTCAAGCCTCTTGGCCCCGCGACTGAGCGCCGCCCGCTGGGCGCGACCCCGGACACGGCGGTCAAGTCCGGTGAATCGCTCGTGTGGTGGTTGCGAACGGCGCTTGCGCTGGCCGTCGTGCTCACGCTGATCGGCGCGCTCAAGTTCATGTACACGCGTCTCGCCCGTCGCGGCGGGACGCTGGCCGCTTCCCTCGGCGCCGCGGGCCGGGCCCCATCGGGCGTGCTCGAAGTGCTCGGCCGCTACCCCATCAGCCGCGGGCACTCGCTCGTGCTCCTCCGCTGCGACCGCCGCGTGCTGCTGCTGGGCCAGTCGGCTGCGGGCTTCCGCACCCTGGCCGAGATGAGCGATACCGACGATGTCGCATCCATCCTCACCAAGACCCGCGATGAAGAGGGCACCTCGATGTCGCAGCGCTTCGCCCAGGTCATCAAGGACCTGGAGCGCGACCCCGCGACCATCGCCGACGAGCGAATCACGGGCCCGACGCCGATCGTCCGGGCCGCAGCGCCTCGTGATACCGCTGTCACGCCCGCCGCCTCCTCGCCCCGGATGACACCGGAAGTGCCGATGGATGCGGCCTCCCGCCTCCGGGCCCGCCTGGGCATGGGGGTGAAGGCGTGAGAAGCCAAGACTTTCCAACCAGCCGCGACCTCAAAACGAGCCGCGACCGTGAGGGAGCGGATCTCCTCTGCGCCCGCCCGAGCCATCCACTCCCTGATGGTCGTGGCTCGTTGATGCGCGCGCTCATCATCCCGATGCTCGCGTGCTTGCTGGCTCTCATCACCGCTTCGCCCGCCTCCGCGCAGTCGCTCATGGGCCCGCCCGCGCCGCCCTCGGTTGTCGATCCGGGCCTGTCCTCGCTGGGCAATCCGGTCGCGATGCTTGAGTCCGCCTCGAAGGCGGTGCCCGGCATGGGCGGCAGCCTCAGCGGCACGCTCAACATCATGATCCTGCTCACGGTGCTCGCGCTCGTGCCCACGATCATGGTCATGTGCACCTGCTTCGTGAGATTCATGATCGTCTTCGGTCTGCTCAAGCAGGCGATCGGGGCCCAGAACATCCCCCCGGCGCAGGTCATCACCGCGCTCTCGCTCTTCATGACCTTCATGGTGATGGCGCCGACCATCGACCGCATCCAGAACGAGGCGCTGGCGCCCTACCAGCGCGGCGAGATCACCAACCAGCTCGAGATGTGGGACAAGGCCAAGCAGCCGATGCGCGACTTCATGTTCGCCCAGATCGAGGCCGCCGAGAACTGGTCGGCTCTCTACATGGTCCTGGAGTACCGCGGTGTCGACGCATCCGAGCCCGAGAAGCTGACCCGCGCCGATGTCGACATGATCAGCCTCATCCCCGCCTACATGCTCAGCGAGCTCAAGGTCGCCTTCCTGATGGGCTTCCGTGTCTACCTGCCCTTCCTCATCATCGACATGGTCATCTCCAGTCTCCTCATCTCCATGAGCATGATGATGCTGCCGCCCGTGCTCATCAGCCTGCCCTTCAAGCTCCTGCTCTTCGTGCTCGTCGACGGCTGGCAGCTCGTCGTCGGATCGCTGCTGCAATCCGTGGCCCAGCCGGCCGGCTAGAGATCCGTCGCTGCGCCGAGCAACGTTCAAGACTCGAAAGACCGCACCCACCAGTCCCACCCCATGCCCATCGACGACGCAACAGTTGACCTGGTCCGCCAATCGCTCGTGATCGCGATGAAGATCATGTTCCCGATCCTCGCCGCGGGGATCGTGATCGGCCTCATCATCAGCATCTTTCAGAGCATCACATCGATCCAGGAGCAGACGCTCGCGCTGATCCCCAAGATCTTTGTGATGGTCCTCGTCACCGTCGCGCTGCTCCCCTGGATCGTGGCCCGCATGGCCGACTTCGCGATCGAGATGTTCACTCTTCACTAGCCCTGACCATCCCCGCCGAGGATCGGCGGCAACCCACACGGCACGGATGCCAATCACCGACGCGCTCATCCCGCACCTGCCCGCCTTCGCTCTGATCCTCTCCAGGCTCACGGGGCTTTTCGTTTTCGCGCCGCTGCTCTCTTCCGCGATGGTGCCGCGGCAGATCAAGGTCCTGCTCGCCTTCGGGCTGGCGCTCGCCGTCTACCCCGTCATCGACCACTCCACCACGCTCCCGCCGGGGCTCGACCTCTTCGGGCTGCTCCCGCTGATGGCGGGCGAACTGGCCATCGGCCTGTCGATCGGCGTCCTCGCCGCGATCCCGCTGATGACCGCCCAGCTCGCGGGCCTCATCATGGGCCAGCAGATGGGCATGGGCCTGGCCGCCGTCTACAACCCGTCGATCGACATCGAAGGCGACATCATCGGGCAGATTCTCTTCTTCGTCGCGATGGCCTCGTACCTGGTCGCGGGGGGCCTCGAACTCGTCTACGGCACGCTGCTGGGCACCTTCAGGAATGTTCCCATCGGCGCCTTCGCCCTTTCGCAGACGCCCGTCGATGTGCTCGTGGGCGTCGTGCACTCGGGGTTCGATGCCGCTCTGCGGATCGCGATGCCGGTGCTGCTCATCCTCACGCTCGAGACCGTCGCGGCCGGACTGATCATGAAGACGGTGCCGTCGCTGAACATCATGAACATCGGCTTTCCCGTCCGCATCCTGCTCGGGATGCTGATGATCATCGCCTCGCTCGCGTTCACCATCGAGATCCTGATGGGCAACGTCGATGAGGACCTGACCAGGATCGCCGAATGGGCCCGGTCGCTCGGCCCGGTGGCCGAGGTCGCGCTGCCGACAACGGGAGGGCCGACCGGTGGCTGAAGACATCGGCGAACGGACAGAGCAGCCGACGGGCAAGCGCCTGGGCGACGCCCGCGAGAAGGGCCAGGTCGCCCGGTCGACCGACATGTCGGCGGCGATCATCCTGGGGTCGGCCCTGGTCATCATCCTGTTCATGGTGGAACCGCTCTTCAAGCGCAGCGCCGAGATCCTGCGAGCGGGGATCGGCGAGGCGCTCATGTCCACCGATCTCACGGCGGGCAACATCGTCCCCGACCTCATGCAATCCTTCGCCCAGGTGGCCATCATGTGCCTGCCCATCATGGGCATGCTGATGGTCATCGCCTTCGCGGGCGGCATCGGGCAGGTCGGCTGGCACATCAGTACCAGCGCCCTCGAGCCCAAGCTGAACAAGCTCAACGTGTTCGCCAACGCAAAGAACCTTCTCAACAAGAAGGCTCTCATCAAGGGCGGGATCGATCTCGCCAAGTTCACCCTGGTCGCAACGATCGTCTGGTTCGTCGTCTCGGGGGACTGGCGCGAGGTCCTGGCCCTGGGCAACCTGCCCACGCTGCAGGGGCTGATGGTGGCGGCTCAGCTCGTCCGCGAGCTGGCGATCTGGATCATCACCGTGCTCGTCGTGCTCGCCATCATCGACTTCACCTACCAGCGCTGGCAGCACCGCCAGGACCTCAAGATGACCAAGCAGGAAGTCAAAGAGGAGCGCAAGAGCGGCGAGGGCGACATGGAGATGAAGGCCCGCCGCATGCGCATGGCCCGGCAGATCGCCATGCAGCGCGTCGGCGCGGCCGTCCCCAAGGCGGATGTGATCGTGACCAACCCGACCCACTACGCCGTCGCGCTCAAGTACAGCGCCGATGAGGGCATGACCGCGCCCAAGGTCGTCGCCAAGGGGGCCGACTACCTGGCTCTGAAGATGCGCTACATCGCCGCCGGCGCCGGCGTGCCAATCGTCGAACGGCCCCCGCTCGCTCGCGCCCTTTACCACAACGTCGCCGTCGGCAAGGAGATCTTCCCCGAGCACTACGAGGCCGTCGCCGAGGTCCTCGCCTACGTCTACCGCCTCGCCAACGAAGCCCGAGCCGCTGGCTGAATCACCGCGCACAACTCCTCCCTGCTTCCTGCTCCCCAGTCCCCAGTCCCTAGTCCCTGATCCCTGATCCCTCGTCCCTCTCACTCCCCATGACCGCCATCGCCGCCAAACCCTTGCCCGCCTGGGCCCAGTTCATGCTCAAGCACCGCGGGCTCATCGTCCCGGTGGCTTTCGTGCTGCTGGTGGTGGTGATCGTCGTCCCGCTGCCGCCCGCGATCCTGGACATCCTGATCGCGATCAACATCGCGCTCTCGGTCATCATCCTGATGACCACGATGTACATGGAAGAGCCGCTGGATTTCAGCGTCTTCCCCTCGCTGCTGCTCGGCGTCACGCTGCTGCGGCTGGTGCTGAACGTCGCCTCGACGCGGCTGATCCTCTCGGCCAACGCCTCGACCCCCGAAGAGGCCATCGGCGTCGCCGGTCAGGTGATCGCGGCGTTCGGATCGTTCGTCGCGGGCGGTTCGCTGATCGTGGGCGTGATCATCTTCCTGATCCTGGTGATCATCCAGTTCGTGGTGATCACCAAGGGCGCGACGCGCATCTCCGAGGTCGCCGCCCGCTTCACCCTCGACGCGATGCCCGGCAAGCAGATGGCCATCGATGCCGACCTGAACGCCGGGATCATCAACGAGCAGGAGGCCCGCCGCCGCCGCGAGCGCATCGCCCAGGAGGCTGATTTCTTCGGCGCGATGGACGGTGCATCCAAGTTCGTCCGCGGCGACGCCATCGCGGGCCTCATCATCACCGTCGTGAACATCCTGGGCGGGTTCGTCATCGGCTGGCTCGTCAAGGGATGGCCCGTCGGGCAGACCGCCGAGGTCTTCACGATCCTCACCATCGGCGACGGCCTCTCATCGCAGATCCCCGCGTTCATCGTCTCGATCGCCGCGGCCCTGGTCGTGACGCGCAACGGTTCGAAGCAGGACCTGGGGTCGCAGATGACGGGCCAGCTCGCCGCCAACCCGGCCGCTCTGTACATCACCGCGGGATTCCTGGGCCTGCTCGCCCTGACCCCGATGCCCACCATCCCGCTGCTGACGCTGGGCAGCGGCATCGCATCGCTGGGCTGGTTCATGGGCAAGCAGAAGCGCGAAGCGGTCGCCGCCGCAGCCCGCGCCGAAGCAGAGGCCGCCACCGCAACTCCCGCTGCGCCCCAAGTCGAAGACCTGCTCAAGGTCGACACCATGGAGCTCGAAGTGGGCTACGGGCTGGTCCCGCTCGTCGATACCAAGCAAGGCGGCCAGCTTCTTGACCGCATCTCCGCCGTCCGTCGCCAGCTCGCCGCCGAGATGGGGCTGGTCATGCCGCCCGTGCGCATCCGCGACAACATGAACCTCCAGCCCACCCAGTACCGCCTGAAGATCAAGGGCAGCCCGGTCGCCGAGGGCGAGACCCGCCCGGGCATGCTGCTCGCCATGGACTCGGGCATCGCGACAGGTTCGATCCAGGGCATCGCCACCCGCGAGCCCGCCTTCGGCCTCGATGCGTGGTGGATCGACCCCGCTCTGCGCACGCGGGCCGAGACCATGAACTACACCGTTGTCGACCCCACCAGCGTCCTCACCACCCACATGGGCGAGATCGTCAAGCTCCACGCCGACGAGCTGCTCACCCGCGAGGAGGTCGGCAACCTCATCGCCCAGCTCAAGCAGCGCTCGCCCAAGCTCGTCGAGGACACCATCCCCAAGATCGTCTCCGCGGGCGACCTGCAGAAGGTCATGCAGGCGCTCCTCCGCGAGCGCGTCCCCGTCCGCGATCTCGAGACCATCGTCGAGACCCTCGCCGACTGGGCCCCAAGGACCAAGGATGTCGATGTGCTCAGCGAGTACGTCCGCAACGCTCTGCGCCGCTGCATCTGCCAGCAGCACCAGGTGCCCGTCGATCCCACCCGCGGCTCGCCGGGCCGCCGCGCCACCCACCGCATCGTCTGCGTCACCCTCGATCCAGCCTTCGAGGACCTCATCAGCGGCTACATCGACCGGTCGGGCGCCGGCACCACCCTCACCATGCCCGCGGGCGTCGCCAACATGGTCGCGCGCCGCGTCATCGAGGCCCTCCGCCCCGTCACCACCGCGGGCCACCAGCCCGTGGTCATCGCTTCCCCGCAGGTCCGGGCCCAGGTCCGCCAGATCCTCGAGCCCCACCTGCCGACCTGCGCTGTGCTCGGCTACAACGAGATCGTCCCGGGAGTCGAGGTCGAGTCGATGGGCCTCGTCACCGCGCCAACGAACGAGCGACAGGCCGTCGCCGCGGCGTGAACGCCGGGCCCGGTCCCTTCAGTTGAGCAACTCCGGAACGATCACCTTCATCCCCGTCAGGATGATCTCGACGCTCATCGCAGCGAGCACGATCCCCAGCACGCGCGTCACCACGGCCATCCCCGCCTCGCCGATCGCTCGCTGGATCGGGGCCGCCACCAGCAGCAGCGCCCACTGGATCACCAGCACCGCCACGATCACCCCGCCCGTCCCCGCCTGGGCCGCGATGTTCCCGCGCCCGCTGTCGGCGAGCACCACGCACGCCAGAATCGACCCCGGCCCGGCCATCGCCGGGATCGCGAGCGGGAAGATCGCCGGGTCCCGCCGCGCCAGCCGCGCTTCCCGCGATGTGTTCTCGTCATCCTCGAAAATCATCTTCATCGCGAGCCGGAACAGGATGATGCCCCCCGCCACCTGGAACGACGCGATCGAGATCCCCAGCGTCGATAGCAGCAGGTTCCCCGCCGCCACGAACGCCAGCAGCACCACGCCCGCCGCCACCACCGCCCGCGTCGCCATCCGGCGAAGCTCGGCCGTCGGCCGCGTCCCGGCCAGCGCCAGAAAGAGCGGCACGTTCCCGATCGGATCGATCGTGACCGAGAGCGTGACGAACTGTTGCAGCAGGTCCTTGGCCAAGCCCCCGCATCCTCCCACACATCGGCCTCAGCCGCACAGCGCGTAGATCAGCACCTGCGCGGTGATGATCCGCAGGATCATCGTCAGCGGGTACACCGTCGCGTACGCCGCCGCCGGCGCATCGGACTTTGCCGCCCCGTTGGCGAACGCCAGCGCCGGCGGGTCGGTCATGCTGCCCGCCAGCAGCCCGCTCAGCGTCGCGAAGTTCATCCGCAGCCCCAGCCGCGCGATCAGCCCGATCACCACCAGCGGCACAACCGAGACCGCCAGCGCCACCGCCGCCCAGCGCAGACCCGTCGGCGTCGCCGCCGTCTGGACGAACGCGGGCCCGGCCTTCAGCCCGACGCACGCCAGGAACAGCATGATCCCCAGTTCCCGCAGCGCCAGGTTCGCGCTCCGCGGCACATGCCACACCAGCGGCCCGACCGATCCAAGCCGGCTCACCACGATCGCCATGATCAGCGGGCCGCCCGCCAGCCCCAGTCGCACCGGCTCGGGCAGCCCGGGCACGGCCATCGGCACCAGCCCCAGTGCCAGCCCCAGCCCGACGCCGAGCATGATCGGCGCGAACTGCGTCTCAGACAGCGCCTTGATCGAGTTCCCAAGCTCCGATGCCGCTCGCGCGATCGAAGCCTCATCGCCCACGAGCCGCAGCGCATCCCCGAACTGCAGCCGCAGGCTCCCATACGCCGCGATCTCGATATCCGACCGCGTCAGACGCGTCACCTGCACCCCGAAGCGTTTGCCCAGGTGAACCTCATCCAGCCGCTTGCCGAGCACCCCCTTGCGCGTCACAACGATGCTGCGGAAGACGATCTCGCCGGGGCCGGCCGTCAGGTCCTCATCCGACCGCCGACCGACCAGCAGCTCGAACGCGTCCAGTTCCGCCCGCACCCCGACGATCAGCAGCAGGTCGCCGCGCCCCAGCACCGTCGAGCCTCGCGCTAGCTCGACCTTTGTCGACCCCGCCGCTCGCCGCCGGCTGATCCGCGCCCCGAAGCTCTCGATGTGCGGCAGGTCGCGGATCGCGAGCCCGATCAGGTTCTCGTTCTCGATCAGGACCGTTCGCCGCTCGATCGGTTCGCTCCGCGTGCTCGCCGCCTCCAGTTCGGCCGCTTCCTTCGCGGGGTCGGCCCGCAGCACGAGTTTCAGCAGCGCGATCGAACCGATGATCCCGATCACGCCGAGCGGGTAGGCCACCGCGTACGCCGTCGCCGTCAGCGTCCCCTTCCCCCCTGCCAGGTCTGGCAGCGAGGCCAGCGCCTGCTGCGCCGCCGCGAGTGAAGGCGTGTTCGTCGTCGCCCCCGCGAGCACACCCACCGTCGCGGCACCTTCAAGCCCCAGCAGCCACCGCCCCAGCAGCACCACCCCCACGCTCAGCCCGACCACCCCCGCCGCCAGCGCGTTCAGCCTCAGCCCGTCCCGCCGCAACGAATCCGTGAACCCCGGGCCGATCTGCAAGCCCAGCATGAACACAAACAGCACCAGCCCGAACTCCTTGGCGAAGTCCAGCACCACATGGTTCACCCCCGGGATGAAGTGCCCGACCGCGATCCCCGCGAAAAGCACCCCCGCCGCACCGAGCCTCACCCCCCGCAGCCGCACCGCCCCGATCAGCAGCCCCAGCACCATCACCGCGCACAGAACCAGGATCGCGTACGCGGTGGGCTGGCTGGTGCTGAGCTGTGTGAGGCGTGACATCCGGGTGCATCTCGCGCTGGAGACCGAGTCTACAGCCAACTCAGCCCGCAACGCTCGCATCGGGGAGCACCCCGGCAGTTCTGCTTCATCCGCCGTGCTTCCGTGCGCGAATCTTTACCCATCCAGGCCATTGAGCAGCTCTCCCACCGTCCGCCGCAGCACCGGGTGAACCAGGTCTGGCCCGATCTCCGCGAGCGGGACGAGCACGAACCCGCGCTCGTGCATCAGCGGGTGCGGGATCGTCAGCCCCGGCTCGGCCACGATCAGGTCGCCGTAGAGCAGGATGTCCAGGTCCAGCGTCCGCGGGCCCCAGCGGATGCTCGCCTCGCGGTCGCGCCCCGCCGAGCGCTCGATCGCCAGCAGTGCTGCGAGCAGTTCCTCGGGCGGCAGCGTCGTCACGATCAGCGCTGCCGCGTTCAGGTACGCCCCCTGCCCGGCGGGCCCGACCGGGTTGGTTTCGATCACACGCGACCGCGCCACCAGGCTCGTCCCCCCGAGCGATGCCAGCCCGCTGAACCCATGCTCGATGTTCGCAGCGCGATCGCCCAGGTTCGATCCCAGGGCGATGGCGGCGAAAACAGGTTCAGGTGAGCGAGGGGTCACGCATGGAGGGTAGCCGCCGCACTGCGGACCCGCATGAGGCCTGCTCTTGGGCCCGATGCGTTCAAAAAAGGAACCGCCTCCGAGCGCGACTTCGGAGGCGGCGCCAAGGAGATTGCCCTATGAACGGTTCACACCCCGCAAACGCTTGGGGGACTTCACCCCAGCGCAAACATTCAATCAGTTGGTCGGCTCGAACTCGCGGCTGCGATGCATCATCTGCGCCTTCAGGCGAGCCAGGATCGAAGAGTGCATCTGGCTCACCCGGCTCTCGGAGAGATCGAGCGTCTGCCCGATCTCCTTCATCGTCATTTCCTCGTAGTAGTAGAGCACGACGATCAGGCGCTCGGCTCGCGTCAGCCCCTTGGTCAGCAGCTCCTTGAGATCGCGGCGCTGGATCTCAGTGAGCGGGTTGGACTGGCGTTCATCCTCGATCACGTCGATCTCGCGGACCTCGCGCGAAGAGTCAGACTGGTACCGCTGACGCGACAGGCTGGTGATCGACACCGCCGACCCGTCCTTGAGCACCTTCTTCAGCTCTTCCCCATCGATCCCCAGCCGAGCCGAGATCTCATCGGTCGAGGGGGTCCGCCCGAGCTCCATCTCCAGGCGCATCCGGGCCTGATCGACCTTGTGCGTCCGGCTGCGGACCAGCCGGGGCACCCAGTCCATCGTCCGCAGCTCATCCAGGATCGCGCCGCGGATACGCGGCGCGCAGTAGGTCTCAAACTTCACCTGGCGGTCCAGGTCAAAGGCCTCGATCGCGTCTTTCAGGCCGAAAATCCCCGCGGACATGAGGTCCTCGATGTCCACCTCATCGGGCAGGCGGGTGTAGATCCGCTCGGCGTTGTAACGCACCAGGTGCAGGAACTTCTCCATGAGATAGTTCCGAAGCTCCTCGGTGGGCTCCTTGCGGTAGGACTCCCAGATGTCCTTGATCGGGATCGCGTCAAGGCGGGCCTTGACGGCGTACGAAACCCGGGCTTCTTCGTTGGTCCGCGTCGTGGCGGAGGAACCCTTCCCCGAGGGGGCGGGCTTCCGAGCCCGGCTTTGTGCCTGGACGGAGGTCATGTGGTCAGCTCCTTGACCTATCACACGTTGTCTTCCCCGCGGTCAGGGCGGGGACGGGCCGCGCATCATGCACGGGTTCGTTCGATCCTTGAACGAACACGGTCAATATAACCCGTACTTTCGGCGCGGCACAAGTCAAAACGCACGGTATGTCAGAAATTTTCATGTTCCCGCGCTCCCGCCTGGGGCGTTGCCCCCAGCATCCACCGCGCGGGGATTGCGCAGCGAACCCAATGAGTCGGGGATCGGATGGCCCTTGATGTGCATCTCGACGCCCTGCCTGATGGCGTGCGCGATCACCAGCGCACCAATCAGGCCGATCACCTGTCCCACCAGCAGAGCCACCAGCGCTGAAGAAAGAATCGACGAGGCCGAGCGGTCGGCGATCAGCCCCGCCACGATGGCAACGCTGAAGCACGCCAGTGAGAAGCACGCCGCGACCGCTCTGGTGGGGAACTCACCGTTCAAGGCTCTTGGACCTCATCTTTCGTGTGGGCGCGGGGACGTCCACGCGACTTTGATCGGCGCGGCCCGCGGGCGCCTTCAGCCCCGGATGCGACTTTTTCTGATTCCATCGCATCCGGTGCTCATTTCCCCGGGCATCCGGGCGGGCATTCTGGAGTTAGCGGGCCGCGCCCGACGTCGCCGCCGCGCTGCTCGATCCGAACGCCCGCAAGAGGCGCGCCACCAGCCCGGGGCCCCCGCGATGCACCTGTCGCTCCGGGACCAGGCCCAGCTCATCGCGCAAGCGCTGCGCGAGCTTCACCACCGCTCCCGAGGCGGGCGACCGCGAGGCGTACCGGATCAACGGTGTCCGAGCACGAACCGCGCGCGAGACCAGCGGATCCGCGGGCACCCACCCCGCCAAAGGCAGGGGCAGCATCAGGAACCGGTGGCACACCGCCGCCGCCCGAGCATGCACACCCAAGGCTTCGCGGGCATCAGCGGCCTCGTTCACCACCAGCGAGATCGCCGCGCCGGTTCCAGGGTGCATCCGCCGTGAGAGCGACTTGATCAGCCCGTAGGCATCGGCCAGCGCTGTCGGCTCGGGGGATGTCACCACCAGCGCCTCATCGGCCGCGCCCAGGAGGTCCAGCACCCCGGCCCCGATCCCCGCACCACAGTCGATGACCAGCGCCCGGGCCATCGTCTCGATCTCACCGACAACCCCGAGCAGCCGGTGCCGCTGCTCGGCATCAAGGTCCGCCAGATGCGCGAGCCCCGAACCGCCCGCGACAAGATGCAAACCCGGCACCACGGGGGTCAGCAGGTCGGCCGCATCCGCTCGCCCGTCCAGCGCATGCCCGAGGTGCCGCATCGCCGAAACGCCGAGCAGCAGGTCCGCGTTGGCGAGGCCCAGATCCCCATCCAGCAGCACCGTCGGGGTCCCGGCATCGGCCAGCGCGAGCGCCAGATTCACGGCCAGGGTCGTCTTGCCCACTCCCCCCTTGCCCGATGCGATGGCGATGGTCTTGGCTCGCGCCGATGCCGGTGCGTCGAGCGCCCGCTCCGTGGAACCGCTGCCGCTCGCGCCCACCGACTGACTCTCTTTGGAGTCAGAGCCGCGA
>JBIPMO010000135.1:0-7917 GCA_044369085.1 Phycisphaerales bacterium | reverse complement strand
AGCCCGGGGACACGATCGTTGCCGACACCAAGGCCGTCGAGCCCAAGGTTGGCAACTGCATGCCGATCTCCGAGATCCCCACCGGCCTTGATATTCACTGCATCGAGCTCACCCCGGGCAAGGGCGCCCAGATGTGCCGCTCGGCCGGCATGTACGCCCGCCTGACCAACAAGGAAGGCGAGTACGCCACGCTGGTGCTCCCATCGGGCGAAATCCGTCGCGTGCTCGTCCGCTGCCGCGCCACCCTCGGCCAGGTCGGCAACCCCGATCAGGTGCAGCGCTGGCTCGGCAAGGCGGGCATCAGCCGCCACCTGGGTCGTCGTCCCAAGACCCGCGGCGTTGCCATGCACCACGGCATGCACCCCCTGGGCGGTGGCTCCGGTCGCTCCAAGGGCAACCGCGCCCCCGTGTCTCGCTCGGGCGTCCCGTCCAAGGGCGGCGGCACCCGCAACCGCAAGCAGTTCAGCTCGACGCTCATCATCCGCCGCCGCAAGAGCCGCCGCTACGGGCAGCTCAAGTAAAGAGGCAACGAGCATCGGGCACAGGCCATCGGTCAGAGGTCAGAGTCAAGTCAGGAATCGTTTCACGCAGCATCAAGGAACCAGCGCATGTCCAGGTCGCTCAAGAAAGGTCCCTACGTCGATGTGAAGCTCTACCGCAAGGTGGAGAAGCTCCGCGCCAGCTCCGGCCGGCGCGAGGCGATCAAGACCTGGGCCCGCGACTGCACCATCGTCCCCGAGTTCGTCGGTGTGGCGTTCAAGGTCCACAACGGCCGCCACTTCCTCGATGTGCTGGTCACCGAGGACATGGTCGGGCACAAGCTCGGCGAGTTCTCGATCAGCCGCACCTTCAAGGGCCACACCAACAAGAAGGAAGGCATCGCCGAGGGCGGCAAGCCCGGCTGATCCGTTCAGCATCAACCGCCTTTCTTTCTCTCCTGATCCCCGGTCCCTGATCCCCAGTCCCCGATCCTTAGCCCCCTATCCGCAGGCACGACTCCCATGAAGATCAACGGCGACAAACTGACCGCCCTCGCTCTCGCGGCCAAGGTCTCTCCCGAGGCCCTCGCCGAGGCGCTGCCCAAGACCGACCGCCGCAAGCAGTCGGACCTGGCGATCAAGAAGATCAACAACTGGATGGCGGGCCGCGACCGCCCGCGCTGCAAGCCCGCCGAGGCCGCCGCCATGGCGGGCGTGCTGGGCTGCCAGGCCAAGGACCTGGTCACCTTCCAGACCACCTACCGCTTCGCCCGCTCCTCTTCGCGCAAGGCCTCGCTGCTCACGGACCTCATCCGCGGCCGCCGTGTCGATGAGGCCGATGCGCTGCTCAAGTTCAACACCAAGCGAGCCGCCGTGATGGTCCGCAAGGCCCTCTCCGCCGCCGTCGCCGATGCCCAGAGCGCCGATGCCGCCTACGACCGCCTGATCGTGGCCGAGTCGCGCGTCGATGCGGGCTTCACCATCAAGCGTTTCCAGCCCAAGGATCGCGGCCGCGCCCACCCCATCCTCAAGCGCACCAGCCACATCGTCGTCGCCGTCGAGGAAGGCACCCCCAAGAAGACCCGCCGCAAGTAAGCCGCCTCACCAAGGACACAGCCAACTATGGGACAGAAAACCCATCCATTCGGTTTCCGCGTCGGGATCACCGAGGCCCACAAGAGCCGCTGGTACGCGCCCAAGGCGCTCTACGGCGAGCTCCTCGTCGAGGACTTCCGCATCCGCGAGGCCCTGGACAAGCGCCTCAACCGCACCCCTCCCTTCGCCGCCGTCTCGGACATCCACATCGAGCGCACGCGTGAAGAGCTGAAGGTCATCATCAAGACCGCCCGCCCGGGCCTCGTGATCGGCCCCAAGGGCGCCGAGGTCGAGAAGCTCACCGAAGAGCTCCAACTCATGACGGGCCGCAAGGTCTCGATCAACATCATCGAGATCAAGAACCCCGATATCGATGCCAAGCTCATCGCCGAGGGCGTGTCCGAACAGATCAAGAAGCGGGCCGCCTTCCGCCGCGTCGTCAAGATGCGGGCCGAGGCCGCCATCCAGGCCGGTGCCAAGGGTGTCCGCATCCTCCTCGCGGGCCGTCTGGGCGGGGCCGAAATGTCCCGCCGCCTCGACACCCGTCTGGGCTCCATGCCCCTCTCGAGCCTGCAGGCCAACGTTCAGTACGGCTTCGCCGAGGCCTTCACCCCCTACGGCGCGATCGGCATCAAGGTGTGGGTCTACCACGGCCCGTACACCAAGGAATCCGCCGATGAGGTCGAGAGCAACGCCGCCGGCGCCCGCCCCCGAGCCCGCGGCCGCCGCTGAGCACCGCGCTTCACCGCTTCGCCCGTTTCTTCTGATTCGCAGCCCGTTTCAAGACCGAGCCGCTTCTAGACAAGGACCCGACTCATGCCTCTGATGCCAAAACGCGTGAAGTTCCGGAAGGAGTTCCGCCGCGTCCGCGACCGCAAGGCGACCAAGGGCAACTACGTGGCCTACGGCGACTACGGCCTGCAGGCTCTCGACGGATGCTGGCTCACCGCGCGCCAGCTCGAGGCCGGGCGTATCGCCGTGCAGCACTTCCTCAAGCGCCAGGGCAAGGTCTTCATCCGCGTGTTCCCCGACAAGCCCATCTCCAAGAAGCCGCTGGAAACCCGAATGGGCACCGGCAAGGCCGATGTCGAGTATTGGGCCGCTCGCGTCAAGCCCGGCACCATGCTCTTCGAGATCGCGGGCGTCCCCGAGGAACTCGCCAAGCAGGCCTTCGTCCGCGTCGCCGTCAAAATGCCCATCCGCTGCCGCTTCGTCGGCCGCCGCATCGAGATCTGATCCTTCTTCCTGATCCCCGGTCCCTGATCCCCCTGTCCCCGTTCCCCACGAGCATCCCAATGAAGACCGCAGAAGTGCACAAACTGAGCAGCGAGGAGATCGCCACGGAACTGACGCGCCTGCGCCGTCGGTACTACGACCTGCGCGTCTCCGCGGCGACCGAGAAGATCGAGGACCCCACCCAGTTCAAGAAAGTCCGTGCGGATATCGCGAGGCTCCTGACCGAGCGTCGCGCCCGTCAGACCACAAAGGCGGCCAAGTAATGCCCAAGAAAGAAACCAAGAAGTCAACGCAGGTCGGCCTGGTCGAGAGCGACAAGCTCCACCAGACGCGTCGCGTCACCGTCAAGTTCGCCGCGCCGCACCCCAAGTACGGCAAGTACGTCGAGCGCCGGTCCGTGCTCCACGTCCACGATGAGAAGAACGAGTCGCGCACCGGCGACCGCGTCGAGATCGTCGCCTGCCGCCCGATGAGCAAAACCAAGAAGTTCGCCCTGGTCCGCGTCGTCGAACGCGCCCCCGAGGCCTGATCCGCACCCTTCCTGCCCCCCTTCGCCACCCGCCCGCAGTCCGAGGTACCAAGCCATGATTCAAGCAGAAACAAGGTGCGACGTCGCCGACAACTCGGGCGCCAAGATCGCCTACGTCATCCGCGTCATGGGCCCGTCGACGGGCCGCGGGCAGTTCACCCGCCGCACCGCAACCATCGGCGACCACGTCGTGTGCTCGGTCAAGAAGGCCATCCCGGGCGCCGAGGTCAAGGCCGGCGATGTCGTCAAGGCCGTCGTCGTCCGCACCAGCTACCCCACCCGTCGGGCCGACGGGTCGTACGTCCGCTTCGATCACAACGCCGTCGTGCTCATCAACGCCGATGGCAGCCCCCGCGGCACCCGCATCTTCGGCGCTGTCGCCCGAGAGCTCCGCGACAAGGGCTTCATGAAGATCGTCTCTCTCGCCACGGAGGTCATCTAACCACCATGCCACGCCACCTCAAGAAAGGCGACGATGTCGTCATCCGTTCGGGCGACTTCAAGGGCTGCACCGGCACCGTCGTCCGACTGCTCCTCAAGCGCGACCGCGTGGTCGTCAAGGGCCCGCAGATCGAGGGTGTCAACAAGACCCTCAAGCCGACCAGGCTCAACCCGCAGGGCGGGCAGGTCACCATCGACCGCTCCTTCCACATCTCTTCCGTCTCGCCCGTGAGCGAGGGCAAGCCCACCCGAGTCCGCTTCCAGACCAAGGCCGATGGCTCGAAGGTCCGCATCGCCGCCAAGACCGGCAAGGAACTCTCGACCCTCCGTTCCCCCGCCCGAGCCAAGAAAAAGAAGAAGGCCACCGCCAAGGCCTGATCACCAGTCCCTGACCCCCAGTCCCTGATCCCCAGTCCCTGTCCCCCGATCCCCCCTCACCGAGCAGAACCATGGCCAAGACCAAGGGCAAAAAAGCAGAAGCCGAAGTCGTCGACAGCGGTCCCCCCGTGCCGCCGCGGCTGCGCGAGAAGTTCAAGACCGAGGTCTCCCAGGCCGTCGGTGAGAAGTTCGGGCTGACCAACCCCATGCAGCGCCCACGCATCCAGAAGATCGTGGTCAACATCAACATGGGCCGTCACCTCGAGGGCACCAAGATCCCCCCGAACGTCAAGGACACCGTCCTGACCACCCTCAAAACCATCACGGGCCAGAAGCCCATCGTGATGAAGGCCAAGAAGTCGGTCTCGAACTTCAAGGTCCGCGAGGGTGTCGATTCGGCCGCCATGGTCACCATCCGCCGCGACCGCATGTGGCACTTCCTCGATCGCCTCATCAACCTCGCCATGCCCCGCATCAAGGACTTCCGCGGCGTCTCCGACAAGGCCTTCGATAAGGATGGCAACTACTCCCTGGGCCTCTCCGAGCAGGGCGTGTTCCCCGAAATCAACATGGCCGATGTCAACTTCACCCACGGCATGAACATCAACGTCGTCTTCTCCGGCTCCAGCCCCGAGAAGTCCCGCTTCGTCCTCGAACAGCTCGGCATGCCCTTCCGCAAGCCCAACGAGCCCCGCAACCGCTGATCCCTCCGGGATTCAGCCGACCACACGCCCGGCATCCTCTCTCAGCCTTCGACCCAGGAACGAACATGGCCACCAAAGCCCAGACAGCCAAGAGCAAGCGAACCCCCAAGTTCAGCACCCGCATCGTTCGCCGCTGCGAACTCACGGGCCGCGCCCGCGGTGTCTACCGCAAGTTCCGCATCAGCCGAATCATGCTCCGCAAGCTCGCCCTCGAGGGCAAGATCCCGGGCATGCGCAAGGCCTCTTGGTAACCAGCGCTCTCTCCCCCAGTTCACCGCCCCGCCGCGGCACTTTCAGTCCATCGACCCCCAGACCCTCGACCCCTTTCGCCCCCGATCCTGTTTCCCACGGACCGCAACCATGACGATGAGCGACCCCATCGGCGACATGCTCACCCGGATCCGCAACGCGGCCAACAACCGCGCCAAGACCGTGAACGTTCTCGCCTCCAATGTCTGCAAAGGCATCGCCCAAACCCTTCAGGATGAGGGCTACATCGACGGCTTCGATTCCATCGAAGACGGCCGCCAGGGGCAGATCCGCATCCGCCTGAAGTACGGCCCGCGCGGCGAGACCATCCTCCACGAGGCCAAGCGCGAGTCCTCCCCGGGCTGCCGCGTCTACCAGGGCGTCAAGGAGATCCGCCGCCCGGTCCAGGGCCTGGGCATCTGCATCCTCAGCACCCCCAAGGGCGTGATGTCCGACCGCAAGTGCCGCGAACTCAAGGTCGGCGGCGAGCTCCTCGCCACCGTCTATTGAACCGCCTTTCCCTTGATGCCTCGATGGCCCGATGCCTCGATGCCTTCCTCTGAATGAGACGACGGAACACGGACGGCGAACACTCGCCCTCCAGAACCCCTCGCAGGACCAACCAGCCATGTCCCGACTCGGCAAAAAACCCGTCCCCGTTCCCGCCAACGTCAAGGTCGACGTCGCGGGCGACAAGGTCACCGTCTCCTCCGGCTCCAAGACTCTGGTGCTCAACAAGCGCCCCGAGGTCGCGGTCGCCTTCGACGCCGGCACCCGCCTGGTCAGCGTCTCGATCGAGGAGAAGAACCTCGAGAACAAGATCGTCAAGGCCTTCTGGGGCTCGACCCGCGCCCACATCGCCAACATGATCAAGGGCGTCACCGAGGGCTACCAGAAGCAGCTCGAAGTCATCGGCGTCGGCTACGTCGCCACCGTCGCGGGCAAGACCCTGGACCTCAAGGTCGGCTTCGCCAACGTCCTCAAGGTGCCCATCCCCGTCGGCGTCGAGGTCTCGGTCGAGAAGCAGTTCATCACCGTCAAGGGGTCCGACAAGCAGGCCGTCGGCCAGTTCGCCTCCGTCGTCCGCTCCAAGCGCAAGCCCGAGCCCTACAACGGCAAGGGAATCAAGTACACCACCGAGACCATCCGCCGCAAGCAGGGCAAGGCCTTCGGCTCCTGATCTTCTCGCTCTTCTACTCCGTCCTTTCTCACTGTTTCACAACGCATCCTCAGCCGGAATCTCAGCCATGAACAAGAACGTCAACAAAGCCGTCCGCCGATCGCGCCGCAAGGCGGGCATCCGCAAGCGCATCGAGGGCACCCCATCGCGTCCGCGCCTGGCGATCTACAAGTCGCTCAAGCACATGTACGCCCAGATCATCGACGACCTCGCGGGCAAGACCATCGTCGCGGCCTCCACCGCCGAGCTGAGCGCCGACAAGACCGGCAACAAGGTCGCCGCCGCCGAAGTCGGCAAGTCGATCGCCAAGAAGGCCATCGCCGCCGGCATCAAGGATGTCGCCTTCGACCGCGGTGGCTTCCGCTACCACGGCCGCGTCAAGGCCCTGGCCGATGGCGCCCGCGAAGCCGGCCTGAAGTTCTGATCCGCTTTCCCTGATCCCCGGTCCCTGATCCCCAGTCCCCAGTCCCCAGTCCCTTCCCTCTTCGAGCCCCACCATGCCTGAGTTCATCGACGACGCATCCGGTTCCGGCTCTCTTGAGAGCACCACCATCGGCGTGTTCCGCTCCGCCGCCACCGTCAAGGGTGGCAAGCGCTTCTCCTTCGGCGCTCTCGTCGCCGTGGGTGATCGCAACGGGCGCGTCGCGCTCGGCTACGCCAAGGCCAACGAGGTCCCCCCGGCCATCGAGAAGGCCCAGAAGGACGGCAAAAAGAACCTCAAGCGCGTGAACCTCCACGGCAAGACCATCCCCCACACCGTCGAGGGTTCCTACTCCTCGTCCAAGGTGCGGCTGGTCCCCGCCTCGCCGGGCACGGGCGTCATCGCCGGCGCCACCGTCCGCGCGGTGCTCGAACTCGTGGGCATCACCGACTGCCTGACCAAGGCCTACGGCTCCACCAATCAGAAGAACCTCGCCAAGGCCACCGTCGAGGCGCTGCTCCAGCTCCGCACCAAGGAGACCATCAGCGCCCTCCGCAAGATCACCATCGACAAGACCGATGTCGACGAGCTGCTCGCTCGCGGCCAGGCCTTCATGCCCGCCCGCAAGGAAGGCCAGCAGGCCGCCAAGGGCCCCGTCAACACCATCGGTCAGGACAAGCGTGGCGGCCGTGGCGGCCGCGGCGGACCGGGCGGTGGTCGCGGCGGCCAGCGCCCGCGCCGAGGCCCGTCTTCCGACGGCCCGCCCTCCGATGCCCCGACCGCGACCGGGTCCGATGCCCCGGCCGCGAGCTGATCTTCTTCACCGCACGCACATTCACGCTTCGCGTCTCGCAGGACAACGCAGGGCGCACCATCGCCGGAGTCTCAAGCCATGATGATCCACGAAATCACCGCCATCGCGGGAAAGAACCGCAAGCCAACCCGCATCGGTCGCGGTGAGTCCAGCGGCCTCGGCAAGACCTCGGGCAAGGGCCACAAGGGCGCCCGCGCCCGCGCCGGCTACTCGCTCAAGAAGGCGTTCGAAGGCGGTCAGACCCCGTACTTCCGCCGCATCTCCAAGCGCGGCTTCTCCAACGTCAAGTACACGGTCCAGTTCTGGATCGTCAACCTCGGCGATGTCCTGGCCCACCCCGACTTCGCCAAGGGCGGCGAGGTCAACGCCGAGCGCCTCATCAAGGCGGGCC
>JBIPMO010000233.1:0-5030 GCA_044369085.1 Phycisphaerales bacterium | reverse complement strand
CCTGGGCGACCTTGGCGAGTTCACCAAGACCGGCCTCAAGGTCAAGCTCGCCATCACCGCCGAGCGCGTCTCGGCGAAGGTCAAGGAACTCGTCACCGCCGCGGGCGGGTCGGTCACCGAATCGGGCACCCGCCGCGACAAGATCCGCGGCATCGACCGCGCCTCCGACGACCGGGCCCCCAAGAACCTCACCAAGAAGCTCAAGCGCGGCAAGAAGAAGCCCGCACCCGCCGCAGTCGCCGCGGAAACCGCCGAGGCTCCCGCCGAAGAACAGAAGAAGGCCTAAACTACCGCTCGCGCTGATCTATCGCCCCATGACGGGACGGGCCTTCAGCCCAAACTCTCCTGCTGCTACCTCCGCTGTCACCCACCCTCCTGATTCACCATCCAAACCAAGCGCGGCCCGCTCCGGACGCCCTCGTCGGCGGGCGAAGCGGGCCGCGTTCTTTCCCAAGGCTTACGGATGCTCCAGGCACTCGCCAACATCTTCAAGATCCCGGAACTGCGGAACAAGATCCTGTTCACCCTGGCGATGCTCGCCGTCTACCGCATCGGCTACTGGATCCCCGTCCCGGGCGTCAACCAGTCCGCGCTTGAAGAGCTCTTCACCAAGCAGTCCGGCTCCGATTCGGGCGTGGGCAAGATGCTCTCGTTCGTCCAGGTCTTCACCGGCGGCTCGTTCAGCCACTCAACGATCTTCGGCCTGGGCATCATGCCCTACATCTCCGCGGGCATCATCTTCCAGCTCCTCGCCACCGCCTACGAGCCTCTCAAGAAGATCCAGCAGGAAGGGCCGAGCGGCCGCCAGAAGATCCAGGAGTGGACCCGCTACCTCACCCTCGCGCTGTGCGTCGTCCAGGGCGTGGGCTGGCTCACCTACATCAGCCGCCAGGGGCTCGTCTACACCGGCTGGGGCACCAACCCGCTCTGGTGGGTGATGGCCATCACCGCCATGACGGCGGGCTGCATGTTCCTCATGTGGCTGGGCGAGCAGATCGACAAGTACGGCATCGGCAACGGCATCTCGCTCATCATCGCCGCGGGCATCCTCTCCCACATGCCCACCGCCATGTACTGGGTCATCGAGAACTCGCCCATCCGCGAGATCGGCCCCGTTAAGTACATCTTCTCCTTCGAATCGGGCGTTGAGGCCACGGTCTCGTGGCTCGAGGTGCTCGCGATCATCGGCATGTTCATCTTCGTCGTCGCCGGCAGCGTGCTCATCACCGTCGCCCAGCGCCGCATCCCCATCCAGCAGGCCAAGCACACCCGCGGCCGCAAGGTCTTCGGCGGCCAGCGCTCCTACCTGCCCCTCCGCATCAACCACGGCGGCGTGATGCCGATCGTCTTCGCCTCGTCCCTCATGATGATCCCCTCCGTCGGCTTCCGCAGCCTCCACGATTCCCTGGGCGCCCCGGCGGGCGGCTGGATCTCCAACGTCACCCAGTTCTTCTCCGATGCCTTCATCATGGGCGAGTACCCCTACGAGCTCATCTACATCCTCATGATCTTCTTCTTCTCCTACTTCTGGACCACCGTCCAGTTCAACCCCGAGGAGATGAGCAAGCAGCTCCGCGACCACGGGTCGTTCATCCCGGGCCTCCGCCCCGGCCCGCGCACTGCCGAGTACCTCGAGAACGTCATGGAGCGCATCACCTACGTCGGCGCTGCCTTCCTCTCGGTCATCGCCGTCGTCCCCACCGTCATCAACAAGGCCATGGGCATCCCGTGGAACGTCACGCAGTTCCTCGGCGGCACCGGCCTGCTCATCGTCGTCTCCGTCGGCCTCGACCTCATCCAGCGCATGGAGGCCAACCTCCTCATGCGGAACTACGCCGGCTTCCTCGGCAGCGCCGACGGCGCCAAGGGCCCCCGCATCCGCGGGCCCCGCGGCCTCTGATCCTGCTCACCCCGCGAACGACCGAGAAGCGACTCGTCATGCCTTTCACTCGACGGCTCGATGGCTTGATGCCTCGATGCCTTCCCGATCATGACCGTCCTGCGCCTGCTCCCATTCCGAGGCCGCGCTGCGATGCCGAGCACGCCGCAGCCGCGCCTCAAGTCCGCTCGTGAACTCGACCAACTCGCCGCCGCCGCCCGGGCCGTGCGCGAAGTCCTCGACCTCGCCGTCGCCGCGTGCTCCCCGGGCGTCACCACCGCTCGCATCGCCGAGATCGCTCGCCGCGCCATGCACGATCGCCGAGCGGACCCGCTCTTCCTTGGCTACCGCCAGGGCGATTCGCCGCCCTTCCCAGCCGTCGTCTGCATCTCGGTGAACGATGAAGTGGTCCACGGCCTCCCGGGCCAGCGCACCCTCGCGGCGGGCGATCTCGTTTCCATCGATGCGGGGCTACGGCTCGACGGCTGGTGCGCCGATGCCGCCGCGAGCCTCGTCATCCCGGGCGATGGCGCATCGACCTCACCCGCTCGCGAACTCGTCGCTCGCACCCGATCCATCCTCGACCTCGCCGCGACCATGATGCACCCGGGCGAACGCTGGTCCACCATCGCTCGCACGCTCGAGCACGCCGCGGTCAACTCCGGCTGCGGCGTGGTGATCGAGTACGTCGGCCACGGCATCGGCGCCGACCTGCACGAGGCCCCCAAGGCCCCCGCCTACTGGACCGGCTTCGCGGGCGAGGACTTCACCCTCGAGCCGGGCATGGTCCTCGCCATCGAGCCCATCCTCACCCGCCACGCGACCCCGCCCGCTGCGATCGAAGCCCCGAGCCAGCCCGCCCGGCGCACGCAGGTGCGGCTGCTCGAAGATGGCTGGACAGTCGTTACCGCCGACGGCTCGCTCGCGTGCCATGAAGAACACATGATTGCCGTGACGCCCGCGGGGCCGCGGGTGCTGACCCGCGAGCGGGGAGCAGAGTAAGAACTGCAACGGCAACCGGCGTGGACAAGACGAAACGTCAAAGGGGTGGCATTGCCAGGCCGTCGCAGGCTCTAAAGCCAAATCCGCCGACCGCACCAAGGTGAATCCGCATAGCCAAGCGAAGTGCTTGGCCATGCCAGCCGCCAACCGCCCATCCCTTGCACAGGAAAAACAAAGATGCGGCGATGACATACTTCGCGTAGCGCCGTGCCACCGACAGCCCGAGGATCCATTACGCATCGATGATCCGCGCACGCCTCACCCGTGCTACAACGGCTCTACGTAAGCTCACCATGCTCTGAATGCCCTGCACGCGAGGAAGAGCTCTTTGACGTGCTGGCCACTCCTCCTCTGCTTCAGAATGCCGCTCCGTCACTTTGGTGTTGGCGCCGGACTACTGCTGACCGCATTTGCCATCATCAAACGATCAACGGCAGTTCGAATGCTTGAGTGATAAAACGCAGACAAGACGACGAGTAAAATCGTAATAATTACCATAGTCTGAATAGAATAAAGCGTCCGACGGCTCGGAGGAGCGCTGTCGTGCGACCGTCGCATGCCACGAAATCCTCCGTCATGTAGAAGTATAGCCAAACCGGCCATCATCATAACCAACAGCGAGACAGCTCCAAAAGCGATGATAGCCCATGCTGAGTACCATGCATACAAATGAACACTAATAAGGCCCTGTCTCGGCCGATCAATCACTCCCGGCGTCACTGTTGGGCTGCCGCCGATCGCGTCAAATATCATAAAACTGACTGTAAACGTCGTCCACGAGATGCCAAAAATTGCAGGGTATTTATTGGTGTTCTTGGTTACCATGGCCGGGATCCTGTCGTTTCACTGGTCCTTCTGTTGAGGCTCGCCAAACACGCACATGCGATGCACGGCCGTCGCGGACTGGCAAGGCTCACCACTACTCGCAGCGATCAACGTAGTGAACAACGGACGCATAGAACATATCCTGATTTCTACTCGTCATACATCAATCAATCGAGCGGCGGCTGGCACCGATTCCCGCATCAGTATCGATATCTCGAAGTCCGGCCCGTGCCACCGATTCCGCTTGGGAATCGGTGCTGCTCGTCTGTGCCTTCATCCTGCGGCCACACCCCGCCACCGGCCGGCTGCGGCTTTTGAGGCGAGACAGTGTCTGCTCGGTCCCCGTCTGGCGCCTTGGCCCCGATGGCTGATCAAGGCTGCTTCTGGCTGATCGGAAAGGCCGCGGTGGGATTCGAACCCACGAAGGCTTACGCCAACGGATTTGCAATCCGCTCCCTTAGACCACTCGGGCACACGGCCGGACGGACGGACTCATCCGGGCCCGACATCTTTGCACGCACCGGGGCCCGTGTCCAACCGGAGGGTGCGAGCGGGGTGCTGCGGCCCGGAATCGGGCGGCGAGGGCGGCCGGGGCGGCGGCGGGGGTGGCAAGAGTGGGGGGCTGTCCGATATAGATCATGGGCTCGCGATTGGCGGGCTCGCGATCGGCGGGCTCGCGGGCCTGGCCAGCGGGCTTCGGGCTGGCCACGGGCGGGGGGCTTGTTCCCCGGGCGTGTTCCCCGGGCTTTGCGCCCGGGGCTCGTTTGGTCTGATGGATGGCGGTAATCGGCGAGGATGCTGCTCATGAAGGAACTGATGCGACGGGCTGGTGTGGTCGGGATCGCGGTGCTGAGCGGCGGCCTGGTGTCGCTGTCGGCGGCTCGGCCGAGCGACCAGCCCGCGGCGGCACCCGCTTCAACCCCCGGTCAGACTCCCGCTCCGGGGGCCGCGCCGGTGACGCCACCGCCCGCGGATGATGAGGATCAGGAGGCTCGGCAGCTTGAACGGCGAGCCCGGCGGGCACCGGTGGTCGAACCGTCTTCCGGAGGCGGCGGGGGCGGGGGGAGCGTGGGCGGTGGGGGGCGGCCCGCTCCTTCGCCCGGATCGGGGAACTCGGTGCTGCGGCCCGCGGCCGGTTCGCTCGTGCGCGAGGGGGCGTTCCTGCGCGAGCGCCGCGGGCGACTCGTGGCCGGCCCGGATGATGCGTGGGTGTATGTGTTCGATGCCGACGAATCGGGCAAGTCCGAGCCGCCCATGGTGATGCAGCCCTCGCGCCGCCTGGAAGAGATGCGGCACATCATCGAGTCCCGCACCGGGACGACGA
>JBIPMO010000280.1:0-4081 GCA_044369085.1 Phycisphaerales bacterium | reverse complement strand
TCGGGGCTCGCGTGCTGTACAAGCTGTGCGGGGTGGCGAGGGCGTAAAGGCGCGCTCAGCGCTGTTTGCGATGGCGAGCACCCAGAATGGAAGCCACATCGCGCGAGGCGTGAATGAACCTGACCACCTCGACGCGTTGCTTGATGAAGCGGTAGACGATGTAGCAGTTGCTGACGACGTGGAAGCGCAGATCCTTCGTGGTCAAGTCTCGGCGAGCATGCCCGATCTCGGGAAACTCTCCGAGGCGCTCGATCGTCTCGAGCACCCCTTCAAGGAAATCCTCCGCCGGTTGGTCGCCCGATGTTCGCGCGATGTGAGAGACGATCTCATCGATCTCCGCGAGCGCCGAGGGGGAAATGATGATCTTGGTCATCACTCCCCTTTCCGAGTGCGCGCTAGGTTCGCGCGCAGTCGTCGGCGCGCGGTTTCGAGCGGAACGCCCTCGCCCCGGTCCAGCTCATCGACACCCTGTTGAAGAAGCTCGTTAAGCAGGGCAACCAGCCGCTTCTGCTCGCCGTCCTGCCGCTGGAGCAATCGGATGCCCGCCCGCACCACCTCGCTGCTGGACTTGTGGGTGCCGTTCTTGACCTGCTTCTCGACATAACGCCGCATCTGCGCGGGGAGCGAGATGTTCATGGTGGATCGTTTGGCCATGGCCAAGCGTATGCCCGTGTGGCACGTTGTGGCAAGGTGTGCCATCGGCGTCCGCGCACGCCGTCGGGCCCGGATCCACGGCGCGGTCGCTTACCCGAACTTCTCATGCGCCAGGATCGCCGCCCCCAGCAGCCCCGCATCATCCGCGAGCCGCGTCGTCACCACGCGGCAGGCCTGCAACGCCTTGGGGAACACGTGCGGCTTCATCGCGCCCGCCACGCGATCCGCGAACGCCTGCCCCATCGCCTCGCTCAGCCCGCCACCCAGGATCACCATCGGCAGGCTCAGCACCGTGACGTACGCGCTGATCGCCGTCCCGAGCATGACCGCCGCCTCGTCGAGCACCTCGATCGTCAGGCGATCACCCTTGGCATACGCCTCGGCGAGCGTGCTCGCGCCGGCCTCCGCGACGCCATCGATCGTCCCGCCCGCCAGTTGCAGCAGCATCGAAGGGTGGTTCGCCTCGATCAGCCGCGAGAGCCGCCCGGCCAGGTGCTTGCGTGAGCAGTTCTGTTCGAGCGTGCGCAGCCCGAGCGGCGCGCCCGGGAAGAGGATGGCCTGGCCGATCTCACCCGCCGTGCCAAGCGATCCGTAGTACAGCGACCCGTTGAGCACCAGCCCGCCGCCGATGCCCGTGCCGATCCACACCCCCAGCACATCGCGAGCGTTCTGCCCCGCGCCGAGCCGGTTCTCACCGTAGACGGCGACGTTCACATCGTTGTCGAGCAGCACGGGCCGCCCGGCGCACCTCGCCGACATCCGCTCGGCGAGCGGCATGTGGTTCCACCGGAGGTTCGGGGCCTCGAGGACGATGCCGCGCTCCATATCGATCGCGCCCGGCGCCCCGATGCCGATCGCCTCGATCGCCTGGGGCTTCACCCCTGCCCGGTCGCAGGCCTCCGCCACCGCCTCGGCCATGCGCTCGACGACCGCGTCGCCCCCCTGCTCGGCCTTGGTCTTGGCCTTGGATCGGCCGACGATCGTGAACGAAGCATCCACGACGCCGACCTGCATGTTGGTCCCGCCGAGATCGATGCCGACGACGTATGTTGGCTTTGGCATTGCTTTCCTCGAGGGCTTCTGCCCGCAGCGCGCGCTTCAGACCGATTTCACCCGGCTGCGCTCGACGGCAAGGTCGTGCGCGGTGTGGTACGCCCGCACCAGCCGCGACCAGTCAAACTCCATCGCGTGGCGCTCCACCTCGTTGCGCAGGTCGATCCTGCCGCGGCGCTCCAGCCGGCAGTAGGCGAGCATCCAACGCGCCAGGTCCGCCGCCGCTTCATGGAATGATCGTCCGCGCCGCTTGAGCACGTGCATGCCCCACGCATCGTGCTCGGGGTACTTCTCCTGAACCCAACGGCCGAACCCGGCGAGGTCGCTGGTGATCGAAGGGACACCCATCGCCAGGCACTCCAGCGGTGTGTAGCCCCACGGTTCGTAGGCGCTCGGGAAAATCCCCATGTGGCAGCCGCGGACAAACTGGTCGTAGTCGATGCCCCAGAGCGGGCTCGCCGGGCTGATGAAGTCCGGGTGATACACCACCTTCACCGGATCCTCAGCGCGGTTGAAGAGCTGCAGCGCCCGCAACTGATTGAGCACCGGGTCCGAGGCGTCGTCATCGATGATGTGCGTCGTGACGGGCGGAAGATGGTTCACCTTCAGCGCCTGTTGCGTCCGGCGGTAGCGCATCGCCCAGTACGGGTCGACCAGCTCGTCGATGTTCACGCGCTCGCCCCGAGCCGCCCGGGGGAAGAGCTGGTCGCCCACGCGGTGCATGATCTGCTGACAGACCTCGCGCAGCTCGTTGAGCACGCCGCGCGAGTGCAGCGCCTCGGGGTGGATCGAGCGCGTCGACCGCCGCGTGACGATGAAGAAAACGATGTTGATCGGCAGCCCGAAGGCCTTGATCTGCGCGTTCAGCCGCGCCATCGCCTCCAGGCACAGGTCAAAGCCCTTGTTCCGCGGCTCGTACCGCCCGCTCGTGAAGAAGTAGAGCGTGCGCTCCAGGTCGAACGTGTACGACGGGAAGAAGTAGCCCATCGTGAAGCGGTGGATCCGCTCCTTGAACTGGGCGTGCATCGTCTGGAACTCGTGCCCGACGTCGTAGCGCTCCATGTTGAGGCCGTTGGGGGTGACGACCTCGGGCGGCCGGCCAAGCAGCGAGGCGCACTCCTCGCCCGTGATCGAGGAGACGGTGGTGAGCACCTGGGCCCCGTGGGCGCAGGCCCGTTCGATCCCGTGCGCCGCCACCACGTTGTACTTGCGGGCCTCTTCCTCCTGTTTCATGCCCGCCAGGTGGTCGTAGAACCACTCATCGTTCGAGGCCACGTACCGCCCCAGCAGCGTCGCGTGCGTTGTGAAGACGCTCGTGATCGGCAGGGCCTCGTGGCGGATCTGCGGGATCGCCAGCCCGCCGAGCCATTCGTGGAAGTGCGCCAGGATGCGCGGCACCCCCGCCTCGGTGTTCCAGCCCCAGATCTGCGCGGCCCGCCGCATCAGCCTGAGCACGGCCTCGCCGAAGGACACCGACAGGTCGACCGCCCAGTCGCCGGGCCCGCACTGGATGCCGTGGTTCTTCCAGATGTGGTACTTGCACTCATCCATCCGCGCGGGCGTCAGCGCGTGGTCGAGCAGCAGCGTCCGCGGGCGGCCCGTGATCAGCCAACGGCCGTGGCGGACCCCCAGCCGGTCCTGCGCCAGCAGTTCCATCAGGTGCGCCCACTTGCCTTCGGGGGGCGTCGCCTCGAACTCCAGAGCCGACTGCTGCTCGACGTACGGGCCGACGCAGCAGTAGCGGTCGCGCCAGCGCTCCACCATGAACGGCGCCTTCGACCGGATCACCTGGTAGATCCCGCCCACCTGGTTGCACACTTCAGTCGAGACCTCAAAGAGCGTCTCGATCGCCTGAGATGCGGGGGCGTGCGGGGTGGATGCTGCTTGGGCGGCCATCGGAAGGGCAATCTAGCAGGGGGGCCGCGGCCAGAGGCCCGATCTCAGAAATCCGCCCGGATCCCGCTCGAGCGCAGCAGCGTCCGGAACGATTCGCTGAACACGAAGTTGTGCTCGGGGAAGGCCGCTCCCGCCATGTTCTTGTCGATGTGGCTGAACATGAGGTCGATCCGCCCGATGGTCTCGATCCGCGGGGCGTTTTGCCCGGGCTCCCAGGACATCAGCTCGACGCCACCCTTGGTGGAGGCCCCGGATTCGTCCATGCGCTCGATGGTCGCGGTGTAGCGGAGCGTGGTCCCCGGGGTCGCTTCGCGCGAAAGCTCGACCGCCGAGACCTTGGCCAGCACCACCTTCTCCTTGAAGCCTCCGGCGTGGCCCACCAGGATGCCCGCCGTCTGGGCCATCCCTTCGATGATGAAGCACGCGGGCATCACGGGCATCGCCGCGACCCCGCCCGATCCGGCCGCGAAATGGTCGT
>JBIPMO010000323.1:0-3371 GCA_044369085.1 Phycisphaerales bacterium | reverse complement strand
AGATCGCCCAAGCTGTCGCGAGAGCCATGAAAACGCAGAACGAGCCAACCAGGTGATCACCGGCTTTGAACAAACTGTTCGCCGCCATCACGAATGCGACTACAAAGAGCACCTGACCCGCCAGCAACGCACGCGTTTGCTGCCGGTAGCGATTCCACCCCCACCGACAGTAGGGTGAATGTCGCGTCATCAGCGGCACCACCCAGTCCCAGTCGGACTTCGCGAGCGTGTATCGAATCTCCATGTCTATCCCCCTTTCCCCTACGCCGCGTCACGCTCGCGCCGCCCCCAGGCACTTCTCCACCACCGCTTCCATCTTCACGAGTTCGCCCTTGCTCTGGGTGTCCTTGCGGAGTTTGAACTCGACCGCGCCCTCGGCCAGGGCCTTGTCGCCGATGGTGAGGCGGATGGGGATGCCGATGAGGTCGGCATCCTTGAACTTGAAGCCGGGCCGTTCATCGCGGTCATCGACGAGCACATCGAAGCCCGCCTCGGCGAGCTTGCCCGAGAGTTCGCAGGCGGCCTTCATGGCCGGGCTCGTCGGATCGACACTCATTGGTGTGATGAGGATGTGGTAGGGGGCGATGGGGAGGGGCCAGATGATGCCGTTGTCATCGTGGGACATCTCGACGCAGGCGGCCATGGTGCGCGAGACACCGATGCCGTAGCAGCCCATGATGACGCCGCGGCGCTCCTGCTTCTCATCCATGATGGCAAAGCCCATGGCATCGGAGTACTTGGTGCCGAGCTTGAAGATGTGGCCGACCTCGATGCCGCGCTGGGCGATGAGGGCGGTGCCCGCAGCGCGGGGCGAGGGGTCGCCAGCCATGGCGTTGCGGATGCTCGCGACCTTGGCTTTGGCGAGGTCGGGGCCCGCATCGCGCTGCCAGTTGAAATGCTTGATGTGGTGGTCTTTCTTGTCGGCGCCGGTGACCCAGAACATGGGCTTGGCCTTGGCCTCATCAAAGGAGATGGCGGCATCGGGGTCGACGAGCACGAGGGCGCCGGGCTGGGCGAGGCCGGCGCGGGGGGAGACGAAGCCGATCTCAAAGCCCGCAGCGCGGGCGGCGGCGGCATCGGCGAGCTTCACCTTGAAGCCCGCGATGTCGCGGACCTTGCCCTCGTTGACATCGTGATCGCCGCGGACGACGGCGACGATCCACTTGGTGGCTTGTTGGCTCGGTGCCTTGGTGGCTTCCTCATCTGCCTGGAAGACCACGGTCTTGAGCATGTTGGGGGCCTTGACCTTCATGAAGGCGCAGACATCCTCGATGGCGGGGCAGCCGGGGGTGTGGACCTCTTCGAGCGGGCCCGACGGATCGCCGGTGAAGTAGCCCTTGGCGGGGGGCTTTCGCTCGCCGATCTCGCATTTTTCGACGTTGGCGGCGTAGCCCGAGGCGGGGCACTTGAGGATGGTGTCCTCGCCCGCCTCGCAGTTGACCATGAACTCGTGGGAAGCGGAGCCGCCGATGGGGCCGGACTCAGCCTCGACGACGGAGAAGTCGAGCCCGCAGCGGGTGAAGATGTTGACGTAGGCCTTGTACATGGCGTCGTAGCCCTCGTTGAGGCCGCCCTTGCCCTCGAGGTTCATGTGGAAGGAGTAAGCATCCTTCATGATGAACTCGCGGCAGCGGAGCAGGCCGGCGCGGGGGCGGGCCTCATCGCGGAACTTGGTCTGGATCTGATAGAGGTTGAGCGGGAGCTGCTTGTAGGAGGAGATGGACCCGGCGGCGAGCTCGGTGATGGTCTCTTCGTGGGTGGGCCCGAGGTGGAGGGCGTTGCCCTTGCGGTCCTGGAGGCTGAAGAGGAGCGGGCCATAGGCCTCATCGCGCTTGGTGCCGAGGTAGAACTCGTGGGGGACGATGACGGGCATGAAGAGTTCGGAGCCGCCCGCGGCATCCATCTCCTGGCGGACGATGGCCTCGATCTTTTTGAGGACGCGCCACCCGAGGGGGAGGTAGTCGTAGACGCCCGCGGCGACGCGGCGGATGTAGCCGCCGCGCGAGAGGAGCTTGTGCGACGGGGCATCCGCGTCGGCTGGGGCCTCTTTCGAGGTCGAGATGAGCGTGCGCGACCAGGACTGGATCACGCCGCGGTGGGTGGTGGAGATGGGGGACGATGTGGTGGTGGATGCGGTGGACATAGGGGGGAGAGTGTAGGCGATGGGGGTGGGGAGCCGAGGGGTGGTGCCTTGCGGCGGGTATCGTCAGAGGATGAAGTACACGCGCTTCGAAGAGCTGCCCGTGTGGAAGGAGGCGGTCGCACTATTCAGGGATCTGGACGCGCTTCTCACGACTCGGCGAGGCGAGTGCCCGGGCGATCTCTACAGCCAGATCATGCGGGCGACGCTCTCGATTTCGAACAACATCGCGGAGGGGTTCGAGCTCGGAACGACGCAGCAGTTGATCACCTTTGTGTACACCGCGCGTGGTTCGGCCGGCGAGGTGCGGTCCATGCTGAACCTCCTGGACACGCTGGAACGATTCGCGGATCTGAAATCTGAGATCTCAAATCTCAGATCACGGACCGAATCCATTTCTCGCCAGCTCCGAGGGTGGGCCGATTCACTTCAGAACACCGACATCAAGGGTCAGCGGTACTTGACGGAGGCGAGCCGCTCGGCCTCGGAGCAGAAGTCCAGGAGTGACGCGTTTCTCAAGCACCTTGAAGCGATCAACCGCGAGTCACGCATCAGGCGGGGCGAGGAACCATGAGTGCCACCCGCCTCGCCCGCCCGTTATCATCCCCCCATGCTCACCCCCACCGCTTCGAATCCGAGTGTTGCTCGCGGCGTGCTCGCCGAGGTTTCGGCTGAACGCATTGTGCTTGAGGTGCCCGGGACGTCGTACCGGGTGCAGCTTCAGGTGTATCAGCCGCCCAGGACGGCGGTGGGCAAGCGGATCATCGGGACGATCCGGGCGAACGCCAAGCGGGTTGATGTGGTGGTGACGGGCGGGCGTTACCTGGAGCCTGTCTACGGGCGGCCGCGGCGGCTGCAGGGCGAGGTGGTGGGCATCGATGCCGGGGAGAACTCGATCACGGTCGATGCAACGATCCCGATCGTGTGCAAGCTGACCGACCCGCGGCAGAAGGCGGGCGACTTCAAGGTCGGTGACTTCGTGGCGCTGGATGTGACGCCCGGGGCGACGTTCACGCCGAGCGCGGGAGCGTGAGCGGGCCCACGGACCTGGGTCCGCGGGCTTCAGCGGTGCAGGGGCGCGGTGGTGATGGGTTGGTCTGCGGCTGATCCGGACCGTTGACGCCGCGCTCAGTTCATGGGTTCGCAGACGTAGCCCTGGGGCAGGACCTGGTTCATGACCTGGGCCACCGGGCTTGGGATCGACGCGGTATCGAAGAGCAGATCCGGGCCC
>JBIPMO010000062.1:0-13010 GCA_044369085.1 Phycisphaerales bacterium | reverse complement strand
TGACTTTGATGCCTTTCACTGATGCCCGGTGCCTGATCCCTGATGCCTAGCTGGTGATCCCTGATGCCTGCTCACGAAGTCAAAGAGGCGCTGGGGTTCTGAGGCGGTGCCGCGTGATCGGTCCTTGGCCTTGCGGCCCATCCGAACGACGCGGGGCTGAGCGGTCGCGACGCACACTCCATCGAGCGCGACCGCGGCGTGGGATCCATCCGCAACGCCGGCCTTGTTCCGCCCTGCTTCCCTTGCGAGAGCGCCTCCTCGACGCTGGGCCCGTCGGAGCACGGGTCCCGTCCTTGTTCTTTCCATCGCGGGCCCGCCGGCTTCTCCTTGCCGACCTGTCTGCGCCCGCGAACGACTTCTCACACCGCGCCGATTTCTCGGCGCGACCGGTTCACAATCTCTGATTCACGAGCACCCCATGCTGTGGCCGCAGTTCAGGCACTTGTAGCACGCGCCGTTGCGGACGGTGATGGTGCCGCACACATCGCAGGCCGGGGCATCGCCCTGGCAGTCGGTCATCGCGATGCTCAGCGCGCTGACGCTGGTGGCGCTGACCACGACCGACTCTTCGATGACCACGCGCTTGCCGCTGACAGGCGCTTTGCCGGCGGCGGGGGCGAGCCCCGCGGCGGGGTCCTGCTTGATACGCGGCTCGGGCGCGGTCGAGCGGTCGGACGAGGGCGCGGCGGTCCTGGTCGCGCGGTCGTCGATCGCGGGGAACTCATCGGTGTCCGAGGACAGGTCGGCGCCGCGCTTGGGGGCGTTGGCGGCGCGGTAGCCCTCGATGAACTGCATGCCCATCCAGCGGAAGATGTAGTCCACGAGGCTCTTGGCGAAGGGGATGTCGGGGTTGGCCGTCATGCCCGCGGGCTCGAAGCGCTGGTGGGTGAACTTCTTGACCAGGCTCTCGATGGGCACGCCGTATTGCAACGCGACGCTGGTCGCGGTGCCGAGCGAATCCATGAGCCCGCCGATGGTCGATCCTTCCTTGGCCATGGTGATGAAGAGTTCGCCCGGCGACCCGTCTTCGTAGAGGCCGACGGTGAGGTAGCCCTCGTGGCCCGCGATGTTGAACTTGTGGGTCAGGGAGTGGCGGGTGTCGGGCAGGCGGCGGCGCATCGGGCGGTGGACGATCCGCTCGCGCGATTCGGCCACGCCGCGGGCATCGCCGTTGCTGGCGGCGGTGAAGGCCTTGGCCATCTCGGCGGCGACCTCGGCCCGAGCGGCGACGACCGCCTCCTCATCGTGCTCGTCATCTTCCATCAGCACGCGCAAATCGGCATCGCTCGTGGACTTGGCATCGGACTTGGTCGAAGCCCCATCGTTGCTCTTGGTGCTCAGGGGCTGGCTGAGTTTGCAGCCATCGCGGTAGAGCGCGTTGGCCTTGAGCCCAAGCTCCCACGACAGGCGGTAGGCGGCCTTGATGTCATCGACGCTCGCGTTCGCGGGGAGGTTGATGGTCTTGCTGATCGCGCCGCTGACGAAGGGCTGGGCGGCGGCCATCATGCGGATGTGGCCCTCTGGGGCGATGAAGCGCTTGCCCTTCTTGCCGCAGGTGTTGGCACAATCAAAGACGGCCTCGTGCTCCTTCTTGAGGCTCGGTGCCCCCTCGACGGTCTGCGTTCCGCAGATGATCTCGTTGAGGACCTCGATCTGGGCCGCGGTGAGGCCCAGGTGCTTGAGCAGGTTCCACGATGGGTCGGCCTTGGCCTTGGCGGGGTCGACACCGGCTCGGGTGAGGGTCTCATCGCCCAGACCCCAGGCGCTGAAGGCGAAGCCGATCTCGAACACGCCGGGCAGCGAGGCCTCGATCTTCTTGAGGTCCTCGGCGTTCAGCCCGGCTTCCATGAGCCACTCGGCGAAGGTGATCTTGAGCGTGCTCGCGGCGGTGTGGGCGGGCATCGGCACGCGCAGGTTCAGGGTGCCCAGGACGTACGTGAGGATGTCCTTCACCTGCTGGTCGGTGTAGCCCAGAGCGTGCAGAGCGGGTTCGACCGACTGGTTGGCGATCTTGAAGTAGCCGCCGCCCGCGAGCTTCTTGAACTTGACGAGGGCGAAATCGGGCTCGACCCCGGTGGTGTCGCAGTCCATCAGCAGGCCGATGGTGCCCGTGGGCGCGATGACGGTGGTCTGGGCGTTGCGGTAGCCGTACTTCTCGCCCAGTGCGACCGCCTCATCCCACGCGATGGTGGCCCGGTCGAGCATCGACTTGCTGTTGGCGATGTTCACCTTGCCCGCCGTGACCACGCCGTGATCGATGGGCACCGGGCGGATGCGGAGGTTCTCGTACTCCTTGGCATCGCGAGCGGCGCCGTGGGCAGCGCGGCGGTGGTTGCGCATCACGCGGAGCATGTCGGCCTTGTTCTTGGAGTAGCCCGCGAAAGGCCCGTGCTCCTGGGCGAGCAGCGCCGACTGGCGGTAGGACCGGCCGGTGAGGATCGAGGTGAGCATGCCGCAGACGGCTCGGCTCTCATCGCTGTCGTAGGGGATGCCCGCCTGCATCAGCATCGCGCCGATGTTGGCGTAGCCCAGGCCCAGCGTGCGGTACTGATAGGAGAGCTTGGCGATCTCCTTGCTCGGGAACGAGGCCATCAGCACGCTGATCTCAAGCACCACGGTCCACAGGTCGATGGCGTGCTCGTAGCGCTCGACATCGAACGCGCGGGACTTCGAGTCGTAGAGCTTGAGCAGGTTGATCGAGGCGAGGTTGCAGGCCGTGTTGTCGAGGAACATGTACTCCGAGCACGGGTTGCTGGCGTTGATGCGCCCGCTCTTGGGGCAGGTGTGCCAGGCGTTGATGGTGCCGTCGTACTGCACACCCGGGTCGGCGCAGCGCCATGCGGCGTAGCCGATCTGCTCCCACAGGTCGCGAGCCTTCAGGGTCTTGGCGGTCTGCGAGCCGTCCTTGCCCTTGGCGATGCGCCAGCGGAGCTTCCAGTCGGCATCCTTGTCGACGGCCTCGAAGAACTCATCGGGGATGCGCACGGAGTTGTTGGAGTTCTGCCCGCTGACGGTGTAGTAGGACTCGCCGTTGAAGTCGTAATCGAGCTTGAGCTTGAGGCGGTCGGCGGTCTGCCCGATGGTCTCGGGGTCGCTGGCGCCCGCTCGGCTGTCGCGCAGCGCGGCGAGCCCTTCGACCAGCGCGGCGACCTTGATCTCCTCGCGGACCTTCCAGTTGACGAAGGCCTCGATATCGGGGTGGTCCATGTCGAGGCAGCACATCTTGGCAGCGCGGCGCGTCGTGCCGCCCGACTTGATCGCGCCGGCAGCGCGGTCGCCGATGCGGAGCCAGGACATCAGCCCGGAGGACTTGCCACCGCCCGAGAGCGGCTCGTTCTCGCCGCGGAGGCGGCTGAAGTTTGTCCCGGTGCCCGAACCGTACTTGAAGAGGCGAGCCTCGCGGACCCACAGGTCCATGATGCCGCCCGGGTTCACAAGGTCATCATCCACGCTCTGGATGAAGCACGCGTGCGGCTGGGGATGGGTGTAGGCATCCTCGGCGAGCTTCACTTCGCCCGTCTCGGCATCGGCGATGAAGTGGCCCTGTGCGGGCCCGGTGATGCCGTAGGCCCAGTTGAGCCCGGTGTTGAACCACTGCGGCGAGTTGGGGGCCGCGATCTGGTGCACCATCATGTACGCCAGCTCGTCGTAGAACGCCTGGGCATCCTCGGCGGTGTCGAAGTAGCCGTGGGTCTCGCCCCAGTGACGCCAGCAACCGGCTAGGCGATGGATGACCTGGCGCGCGGAACGCTCGGGGCCGGTCTTGCCCTTGGAGCCTTCCTCAGGCACGCCAGCCTTGCGGAAGTACTTGCTCACCATGATGTCGGTGGCGAGCTGCGACCACGACTCCGGCACCTCGGCATCGTCCATCTGAAAGACGACCGAGCCATCGGGGTTGGAGATCTTGGAGGATCGCTTGACCCACGCGACGGTGGTGTAGGGATCTTGGCCAGAAACGGTGAACTTGCGGGTGATCTTCATCGGAACAGGCACCTAGCCATCGAGCCATCAAGCCATCGAGTGAGGAATCAGCGATCCAGGCTTCGAATCAGCCCGGCGAGCACGCGCTCGGCTTCATCCAATCGTTCTTTCAATCCGGTGTACCCGTCGTCAGGCAGGTACCCGAGTTCCTTTGCAAAGAGCAGTTGCGTGTCGAGTTCGTAGATCGAGCCGCGGGCGACTTTCAGGAAGCGGATGTAGTCGGCGGTGCTGCCTCGCCCGAATCCCTCAGCGATGTTGCTCGGCACCGACACCGCCGAGCGCCTGAGTTGAATCGTCAGTCCAAATCTCTCACGATCCGGGAAGTGGTCGGTCGCACGGTAGACCTCCATGCCTACCGAAAAGGATTTCTGCCACGCGATGAGATCCTGATATGTCCTGATCTCGCCGGCCATGAAGGCAACTCCTTCACTCGATGGCAGGGTGGCTTGATGCCTCGATGGCTACTTCTTCGCCACCTTCTTCTTGGCCTTCTTCTTCGCCGTCTTCTTCTTCGTCCCCTTCTTGGCATCCGCCTTCTTGTCCGCCTTGGCCTTCTTCTTCACGGCCTTGCTCTTGCGGACGCCGGCGAAGGGCTTGTCATCGGCCTTGACATCCATAAAGCGGCCCGTCTCTTCATCGACCTTGATGAAGCGGTTGGTGGTGGCGTTGTAGACCTGCGAGCGCTTCTTGACCGCGCCGTGACGAGTGCTGTCGCCCTTCTTTCCGATGGTGGCCATGCGTGTGCTCCTGAACGCCAGTTGAATGAACGACGTTCTTTGATGCGTGTCTCACTGATCCCCGATCCCCGGTCCCTGATCCCTTCCTAGTCCACTTTGGGCAGCGTCAGCCCGCTCTGGTCCTGATACTTGCCCTTCTTGTCCGCGTACGACACCGCGCACACGCGGTCGGCTTTCAGGAAGACCATCTGGGCGATGCCTTCGTTGGCGTAGACCTTGGCGGGCAGCGGGGTGCTGTTGCTGATCTCGATGGTCACCTTGCCGCGCCACTCGGGCTCAAGCGGGGTGACGTTCACGATCAGCCCGCAGCGGGCGTAGGTGGACTTGCCCAGGCAGACGACGAGCACATCACGCGGGATGGTGAAGGTCTCGACGGTCTCGCACAGCGCGAAGGAGTTGGGCGGGATGATGACGTGATCGGTGCCGAGCACATCGGTATCGACCTCGACCATGAAGTCATCGGTGAAGGCCTTGGGATCGACGATGCACATGCCGCCGTGGCGGGGTGTGGGGGTGAAGATCTTGAAGCGCGTTCCCACACGCACGTCGTAGCCGTAGGACGAGACGCCGTAGGAGATCCGCCCGGGGCGTCGGGCGGCGTCTGCGAAGGGCTCGATGTCGATCAGTTCCCGGATCTGCGTGTCGCACAGGACGGCCATGATGTGGGCCTCCGTGGCGATGCGGACAAGCCAGAGCGGAACCACCGCCGCGCTGGCCGACACGCCGAGGAGCCCGCCGCTACCTCGGCCACGATGGCCGCCGGAGTCCCACCAACACACCCCGGGATGGGCCTGAACAGGCTCGGCTGTTCGGCATACACTCGGGGGACCGACCCGGCAACCCATCCGATGAAGAACCGCACGGTTGAACACACTGAAACCGTTGAGATTCCCAATCAGTTGGGCGGGACAGACGACTATACCCCTAGGGATCGTGGGCACAAGGACGAACCAGCCAAAATGAATGCAAAATTCGCGCGATGGGCGGGCTTGTAGCCGTAAATCGTTTATTAACAGGCATTTACACTCCAGACCCCATTGTGTGGCAGCCACTATAGGTGGGGTGGAAAGCCTGTCGGTCATTGTCGAATCCACAATCAATGGTGGAGAAGGGCTGTCGGCAACGGTGGATGGTCTGGTGAGCGTGACGGCGCGGGTAGAACTGCCACGGACCCGCGATGCGGGGCGGATGGCATACCTTGATTCATCACGATGGCTGATGCTTTGCGCGAAACTGATCCGCTGCTCGCGGGGCTGACCGGGCCCCAGCGGGATGCCGTGGTATCGACCGAGGGCCCGGTGCTGGTGCTCGCCGGGCCAGGGTCGGGCAAGACGCGCGTGATCACGCGGCGGATCGCCTTCCTGCTGTCGCTGGGGATCCCGGCGTGGCAGATCATGGCGCTCACGTTCACGAACAAGGCGGCGGGCGAGATGCGCCATCGCGTCGAGACGATTCTGGCGGATCTCGGCGCGGCCGGGGCATCGGGCGGGCAGTCGCCGCGCGGGCTGACGATCACGACGTTCCACTCGCTCTGCGCGCGGTTGCTGCGGCGCTACGCGCCGCTGATGGAGGCCTCACCGCGCTGGGGGATCCGCGGCGACTACACGATTTACGATGCCGATGATCAGCTCTCGCTGATGAAGAAGGTCGTGACGGATCTGGGGCTCAGCACGACCAACTGGCCACCGCGGAGCATCCTCGGGCAGGTCAGCGATGCAAAGAACAAGCTGCAGGATGCCGATGCCTTCGCCGCGACGGCCCACGACTTCCACGCCAAGGCGGTGGCTCGGCTCTACTCGTCGTACGAGAAGGCGCTGCGAGCGGCGAACGCCGTGGACTTTGATGACCTTCTGATGCTCAGCGTGCGCATGCTCCGCGAGAACGCCGAGATCCGAGCGGATGTGCAGGCGCGCTGGAAGTACCTGATGATCGATGAGTATCAGGACACCAACCACGCGCAGTTCATCCTGAGCACGCTGCTGGTGGGGATCGTCAGCGATGCTGTCGATACTTCAAGCAGCGATCCGCTGGACATGGAAATAGCCCAAGCCCACGGATCCCAATCCGTGGGCCCGGGCGCTCGCAGGCCCCCGCGCCCCAACGTGTGCGTGGTGGGCGATCCCGACCAGTCGATCTACGGCTGGCGCGGGGCCGACATCTCCAACATCCTCGACTTTGAAGAGACCTATCCCGGGGCCAAGGTGATCGCGCTCGGGCAGAACTTCCGGTCGACCCCGGACATCCTGGCGGCGGCCGATGGGCTGATCCGCAGGAACAAGCAGCGCAAGCACAAGCCGCTCTTCACCGAGCACGCCGCGGGGCGCAAGCCCGAGATCATCCTCTGCCGCGATGAGCACCACGAGGCCGACCTGGTGCTCGACTGGATCAAGAACGTGCGAGCGGGCGGCGAGGACGAGGCGGCTCTCGACTGGAAGGATTTCGCGGTTTTCTACAGGAATAACGCTCTGTCGCGCGTGATCGAGGACCGCTTGCGCACGGCGGGGGTGCCGTATGTCATGGTGCGGGGCACGGCCTTCTACCAGCGTGAAGAAGTGCGCGATGCGGTGGCGTACCTGCGCGTGGTGGCGAACCCGGCGGATGAGATCTCGCTGCGAAGGATCATCAACAAGCCCGCTCGCAAGATCGGGCCCGCGACGGTCGAGCGGCTCGCGGAGTTCGCGCTCGGGGCGGGGACGACGCTCTTCGGTGCGATGCTGCGCATCGGCGAGCTGACCGAGCTTGGCCCGGCGGCGGTGATGGCGGTGCGGAAGTTCGTGGACCTGATCAACACCTGGACCGCCGGGGGCACGTTCATGGGCGCGGGGGTTCCTGATTCGCTGCCCGATCTGGTGTCGCGGGTGCTGAGCGAATCCGGGCTCGAAGCCCACTACCGGGCCGAGCGCGAGAAGTCGCCCGAGGAAGATGCCGACCGGCTGGCGAACCTGGAGGAAATGGTGTCATCCGCTCGCGACTTTGCCGAGGGGTACGACCCGGCGGCGGATGCGGCGATGGATGCGCCGCGCGAGGGTGTGGTGCTGGATGCCCCCCCGCTGCTCGCGATGCTGCGAGCGTATTTGGAGCGCGTCTCGCTGGTGGCGGATGCCGATGCGATCGACCCCGCCGCCGGCGCGGTCACGCTGATGACGCTGCACGCCGCCAAGGGGCTCGAGTTCCCGGGGGTCGCGATGATCGGCCTCGAAGAAGGTCTGCTCCCCAGCGCCCGAGCGATGGAGAACGAACCGGGCGAACCCGAGGAAGAACGCCGCCTGTGCTTCGTCGGTATCACGCGAGCGATGCGGCGGCTGCTCATCACCAGCGCCAAGTATCGCGCCGTGCGCGGGCTGCGCGAGCGCACCATCCCGAGCCGCTTCCTGAGCGAGCTGCCGCGCGAGAACGTGATCCTCAGCGACCAGTCCGACACCTGGTCGGAGCAGGTCGATGATGGTGGCCGCTACGACGAGGGCGATGAGGATGGCCCCCGCCGCGGCCGTGCGGGCATGCAACGCGGCTGGTCAGGGGGAGCTTCAACGAGCCCCGACCGGAAGGGAGCGGGTGGCAAGTTCGGCGCACCCGGGGGGAGGCCCGTCACTTCCGTTCCGGGCTCGTTCGGAGGTCGTGGGTCGGCTGACGATCCGGAGTACCCGGCGGGCTGCAAGGTGCGGCACGCGCAGTTCGGGGTGGGCACCGTTCGCGAGGTGTCGGGGGTGGGCATCAACCGCCGAGCCGTGATCGCCTTCCAGCAGGCCGGGCTGAAGACGCTGGTGCTGCAGTATGCGAGGTTGGAGCGGGTTTCCTAGGTGTGGGGGTGAATCGCAGCGCTGCGGTATCCTCTGGGGCTCACGATCCGCGCCCCTTTCCCGCCCGAGCCCCCCGCCATGGCCCACCACCAATCCACCGATCCGAACATCTTCATCCTCCCCGACCTGGGCGAGGGTGTTCACGAGGCCGAGCTGATCTCCTGGAAGGTCCGCCCGGGCGATGCCGTCCAGGAGCACCAGACCATCGCCGAGATGAACACCGACAAGGCGCTGGTCGAGGTCCCCTCGCCGCGCTCCGGGGTCATCAAGGAGCTCTTCGGCAACGTCGGCGACATCCTGAAGGTCGGCCAGGTGGTGTGGACGTACGTGGGCGCTGCCGCCAGCGCCCCGGCCCACGCGCCGAGCAACACGCGATCCAACGAGCCGCGAGCGGCTGCGACCGGCTCTGCTTCTTCCCACAAGCCCGCGGCGAACACCGAAGAGCGCGAAGATGCGGGCACTGTCGTCGGGACGATGTCGGGCACGCTCGGCGCGGTCTCGGCCGATGGCAAGGCCCTGGCCACCCCGGCGGTGCGCCGGCTCGCGCGCGACCTGGGTGTGAACATCGATGGCGTGACGGGAACTGGTCTGGGCGGACGCGTCACGGAGAAGGATGTGCGGGCGGCGGCGAGCGCGGGTGGAGCGGGGGCGGGGGCTGCGACTGGAGCGGGAGGGCATGCGGGAAGACCCGTCGCTTCCGCTCCGGGCTCGTTCAAGGATGCTTCGCTGGCGACGACGGTTTCGCCGCGTTCGGCTCCTCAAGATCTGGTCGAATCGCGCCCTGCCGCGATGGCCCCGGCTGCCTCATCGCGTTCCACGCTCGTCCCGATCCCGGGCGGGTCGGAGACGCGGATCCCGGTGCGCGGTGTGCGCAAGAACATCTCGCTGCGGCTGCGGCAATCGGTGGATCGCCACGTTCACTTCTCGGTGATGGATGAGGCGGATGTGACCGCTCTGGATGATGTGCGCAAGCGGCTGGGCGCGGCGAGCGGTGAGAAGCTGTCGTACCTGCCCTTCATCGTCTCGGCGGTGTGCCGAGCGCTGAAGCAGTTCCCGATGCTCAACGCCACAGTGGATGACGAGCGGGAAGAAATCGTGCGCTACGGTGTGGTGCACATGGGCATCGCGACCGACTCCGATCAAGGACTGAGCGTGCCCGTCATTCCGCACGCCGATGCGATGGGGGTGCTGGAGATCGGGCGGCACATCAGCGAGGTCGCTCGCATGGTCCGCGACCGCAGCGTGCCCCGCGACCGGCTGATGGGCAGCACGTTCACGATCAGCAACGTGGGGTCCTACGCGGGCCGCTTCGCGACCCCGATCATCAACTACCCCGAGGTCGGCATCCTGGCGGCGGGCCGCGTGCGCGAGGGTGTCGTCGCCGACCGCGGCGCGATCCGCATCGCCAAGCTGCTGCCGCTGAGCCTCACCTGCGACCACCGGAGCGTGGATGGCGCGGATGCGGCTCGGTGCCTGGCGCTGATCATGGAGTTGCTGCAGGCCCCGGAGGGGCTTGTGACGCCGGCGCGGGGTTGATCACCCCACCACCAGATTCACCATCCGCCCGGGCACGACGATGACTTTCTGAACCGTCTTGCCCGCGATGGCGGCGATCACCGCTTCGTTGGCGAGCGCTGTCTCGCGGATCACCGCTTCGCTCGCCCCTGCCGGGACGGTGATGCGGGCCTTGAGCTTGCCCTGGATCTGCACCGGCAACTCGACCGAGTTCTCGACCAGCAGAGCGGGGTCGGGCTGGGGGAAGGGCTCGCGCGTGATGCTCGCCGATGCGCCGGCGTGCAGGCGCGACCACATCTCCTCGGCGATGTGGGGCGTCATGGGGGCGAGCATCAGAGCCAGCGACCGCGCAACCTCGCGGGGTGTGGGACGCTCGCCGAAGGTCTTGCTGATGTGGTTGGTCAGCTCGATCAGCTTGGCGATGGCGGTGTTGAAGGACAGGGTCTCGTAGTCGCGGCGGACACCCTCGATGGTCTTGTGGAGCAGGCGACGGGTGGCTTCATCGGCGAGTTCATCGCTGATGCGCAGGTCACCGGTGTTCTCATCCACCACCAGGCGCCAGGCCCGCTGGAGGAAGCGGAAGACGCCGACGATGTCGCGCGGGTTCCACGGCTTGCTCTGCTCGAGCGGGCCCATGTACATCTCGTAGAGGCGCATGGTGTCGGCCCCGTACTCATCGCACACATCATCGGGGGTGACGACGTTCTTGAGGCTCTTGCCCATCTTCCCGAACTCGCGCTTCACCGGGCGGCCTTCGTAGAAGAACTTGCCGCTCGCGGGCGGCTCTTCGACGACCTTGATGGCCTCGACGTACACACCGCGCTCATCGGTGAAGGCCGGGGCCTGGATGTAGCCCTGGTTGAAGAGCCTTCCGAAAGGCTCGGGGGTGCTGACGTGGCCGAGGTCAAAGAGCACCTTGTGCCAGAAGCGAGCGTAGAGCAGGTGCAGCACGGCGTGCTCGGCACCGCCGACGTAGAGGTCCACACCGTCGCGGTTTCCGGGAGTTGCGGGTATTCCGGGGGTTCCGGTTGAGGCGGCGGCTCGATCGGGCTTCATCCAGTAGCGCTCGGTCTCGCTTGCGACCATGGCACCTGCGTTGGTCGGGTCGAGGTAGCGCAGGTAGTACCAGCACGAGCCCGCCCACTGCGGCATCGTGTTCAGCTCGCGGCGGTAGGGCCTGACACCGTCGCCGAGATCAAGCTCGACGGTCGCCCAATCCCGCGCGCGGCCGAGCGGCGGCTGCGGCGGTGCGTTCGGATCATCGCTCGCCACCGGGCGGAAGTCATCGATCTCGGGGAGTTCGACGGGCAGCAGGTGCGCGGGCAGCGGGATCGGGCGCTGGTTGCCCGTGTCGTCCGCGTCGTACACGATGGGGAAGGGCTCGCCCCAGTAGCGCTGACGAGAGAAGAGCCAGTCGCGGAGCTTGTAGGTGACCGCCTTGCGACCCAGGCCGCGCTGCTGCGATGTGTCGGCGGCTCGGGCCTTGGCGATCGGTGTGGGCAGCCCGTCGAGGTCGCCGCTGTTGACGGCGTAGCCGGGCGAGGTCATCGCCTCGCCGCGATTGGCGTAGAACGATCCGTCGGCGAACCAGCCGCGGAGCTGATCGAAGGAGTCAAAGCCCAGTTCCTCGATGGCCTCCATCCAGGCCGCCCGGGCGGTGCCGCGTCGCTCGCCGATCGACCCCGGCGCGTTGCCGCGCAGGCGAGCGATCTCTTCATTCAGTCGCCTGGGATCCTCGACGGGGTCCAGGCGCGGGCTGGAGCGGACCTGGTCGAGGATGTCGGCGAACTGCTCGGGGGTCGCATCGCGCGATGTGATGAGGCCCAGGAAGTCGGCCAGCGTGCCGAACCAGTCCTCGGTGCCGGTCTCGGCCTCGGTCGCGTGCTGGGTGTAGTAGCGCACCGCGAGCAGCACGCGGGGGTAGACCACATCCTTGATCGGCAGCGAGAACTGCCGAGCGAACTCGTAGTCGCGCTCATCGTGCGCCGGCACCGCCATGATCGCGCCGGTGCCGTAGGCCATCAGAACGTAATCGGCGATGAAGATCGGGACGCGGGCCCCGCTCAACGGGTTCAGCGCGTACGCGCCGATGAACACGCCCGTCTTGTCCTTGGCATCGGCCTGCCGCTCCTGATCGGTGCGGCGCGAAGCGAACGATCGGTACGCCTCGATCATCTCGCCGGGGGATGCCCCGCGGGCCACCAGCGCCTCGGCCCCGGGGAAGCGGCCCTTCCAGGCATCGGGGACCGTGGCCCCCCACTTCTCGGATGCGAGGGTGTCGACGAGCGGGTGCTCGGGGGAGAGCACCATGTAAGTCGCGCCGTAGACAGTGTCGGGCCGCGTCGTGAACACGCGGATGCGGCGGTTGCCCGCCTCGAAATCCAGGTGCGCACCCTCGCTGCGGCCGATCCAGTTGCGCTGCATCAGCTTGATCGGCTCGGGCCAATCGACCAGGTCCAGGTCGGCGAGCAGCCGCTCGGCGTACGAGGTGATCCGCATCATCCACTGGCGCAGCGGGCGCTTGAACACGGGATGGTTGCCGCGCTCGCTGCGGCCGTCGGCGGTGACCTCCTCGTTGGCGAGGACCGTCCCCAGAGCCGGGCACCAGTTGACATCGACATCGGCGAGGTAGGCCAGCCGGTGCGAATCGATGAGCGTGGCCCGCTCGGCATCGTTCAGCTTCACCCACGGCTTGCTGGTCGGCGGGACCGGGCGGCGACCGGTCTGGAACTCTTCGATGAGCTCGGCGATGGGCCTGGCCTTGCCGGCCCCGGCGTCCCACCACGCGTTGCAGATCTGCAGGAAGATCCACTGCGTCCACTTGTAGAACGGGACATCCGTGGTGGAGACGCTGCGGCGGCCCTCGTGCCCGAGCCCCAGCCGGCGGAGCTGCTTGCGGAAGGTGGCGATGTTCTTCTCGGTCGTGATGCGCGGGTGCGTGCCCGTGTCGATGGCGTACTGCTCAGCGGGGAGGCCGAAG
>JBIPMO010000279.1:0-4133 GCA_044369085.1 Phycisphaerales bacterium | reverse complement strand
GCGGTCTTCCTGCCCACCGGGCAGCAGGATTTCAACCTGGGCGCGTACGTCAACTATGACCTGCCCAAGGAGACGGCCGATGTCCTGCTCGACCACCTGGCCGATTCGCTGGCCCCGAGGCTGCAACAGGACACGGAGATCCGCCGCTACGACACGCGCGAGCAGCTCGAAGCCAGGCTCGGCGATGTCGCCGGATGGCTCGGCGATTCGAGCGTGGTGACCTTCACCTGCCGCGACAACGGCGACTGCCTGGCGGTGGTGGCTCTTTTCCGCGACCGCCGCACCGGCTTCAGCGATGAGCTGCTGCAGCAGCTTGCTGTGCTCCGCGACATCTTTGGCGAGCAGCTCGCCCGCGTGGTGCGGATCCATCACCGGCACATGCCCAAGGATGCCTGGCCCGGCTTCGATGTCGAGGATGACCGCGGCCTCGCGGCGTAACCGGCGTACGAGCGCCTTGAACGAGCCCGGAGCGGTAGCGACGGGGGCCTCCTCCCGAGTCGCGCCGACGCACGCAATCGGTGGTGGGCCATCCTGTGGCCCGATGATGCCCGTTCACCGTCGTTCGCGTCTCGTTCAAAGCGATCCGGTCACAGACGATACTCGCTCCAACGCGCCGTGACTTTGGCCCGAGTCTCTTCGTCCATGCGCAGCAGCGGCGGCCACGGGCGGACCGGCGCTCCGTTCCGCTCATCCCCCGGCATCTTCGGGGTCGCATCGAAGGCGATGCGCCGCCCGCAGACACTCAGCGTGATGTCGCGCTCCGGGGACATATTGGCGACCCAGTGGAACAGCGCATCATCGATGCGCTCAAGGTCCGCATCCGCGCCCAGAACGACCGTCCACCGCGGCAATCCGCACTCCTCGACGATCGACCCGAGCAGCTTGATGATGCGATCCCCATCGCCCGCGTGATCCTTGTTGATGCGCACCAGCAGCCACCACCCGCCGAGCCGCTCCGGCACGCTCGCCCCGAGCACATTGGGCAACGCTCGAACCCGCGACTCCAGCGCTCGCGCGTGCTCGCCCAGCATCGCCTGGATCGGTCCCGCTGCGCACAACTCGGCGGCCAGGCCATCCACGCCCCGATGGGTCTCCGCTTCGCCTTTCTTGCGCGTCGCGTCGATGCCCAGCTTCGTGCCCGCCCCCAAAAACGGCGTCGCGTGGTCGAGGATGTCGATCGGGCCGCGCACCTGCTCGAGGTCGCGTGCGGGCAGCGCGTGCTCGCCCACCGCTCGCAACACCGCCATCGTGTCGTGCACATCGACATCGTCATCGACGACCACGATGGTCTTGGTCCACGACATCTGCCCCGCCCCCCACACGCCGTGCATCAGCCGCCGCGCGTGCAGCGGGTAATGCTTGCGCACTTTCAGGAAGGCCGCGTTGTGGAACGCGCCGTACATCGGCAGGTCGTAGTCCTCGATGTCGGGGATGATCGTCTTGAGCAGCGGCAGCATGATCCGCTCGGTCGCCTTTCCCAGGTAGTAGTCCTCCTGCGGAGGCAGGCCCACGATGGTCGTCGGGTAGATCGGGTCGCGCCGGTGCGTGATCGCGGTGACGGTCAGGATGGGGTAGCGGTCGGGCAGCGAGTAGAAACCGGTGTGGTCGCCGAAAGGCCCCTCGAACACAGCGCCGGGGCCGAGCGGCCCTTCGCCAGCGCGGCGCGGGTCCCAGTCGATCATCCCCGCCTCGTGCGACACGTAGCCCTCGATGACGATCTCCGCGTTCGCGGGCACCCACAAGGGAACGGTGCGAGCTCGGCACAGCGGGATGCCGCGGCCGTTGAGGAACCCCGCCATCAGTAGCTCGCTGATCCCGGGCGGCAGCGGGCAGGTCGCCGCGTACGGCATCACGCTCTCGCCGCCCAAGGCGATCGCGACGGGCATCGGCTTGCCCGCGGCCTTCCACGAGCGCCAGTGAGAAGCCCCATCGTGGTGCATGTGCCAGTGCATCGCCAGCTTGTTCTTGCCGAGCACCTGCACGCGATACATCCCGATGTTGTGCGAGGAAGGCTTCGGATCATCGATATCGCGAGCGTGGATCGTATGGATCCCCGCCAGCGTGATGTAGCGGCCACGGATGTTCGCATCGCGGGCATCAATGCCCGGGATCCCATCGTTGACGGTGGGGGGGTAGCCCAGCGCTGCAAAGTCACCATCGTGCGGCCAGCAACGGATGATCGGCAGGCGGCGGACATCGACCGCATCGCCCGACACCTCGACCTCCTGGCACAGGCCGCGCCCCTTGACCCGCTTGGGCGGCACGCGCAGCAGCGGCAGGAACTGCCTCGCCTTGGCGATCACCTCGCCCAGCGAGCGCGGCGGCTGCGGCTTGACCAGTTCAGCGATCTTGGCCGCGATCGCCTCGAACCCATCGACGGCGTTCCCCTGGATCGCTCGATGGCTCGATGCCTTGGTGCCTTCCACCCCCAGCGCCATCTCCATCCGCCGGTACGAGCCCCAGGCGTTGATGAGCACCGGGATGTCCGACCCCTCGATGTTCTCAAAGAGCAGAGCGTGCCCGCCGCGGTCGTGGAAGCGCGGGTCGTTGCGGCGAGCCGACTCCGAAGGCAGATTCGGGCACGCGGACTTGCTGACGCGGTCGGCGACTTCAGCGATCTCGAGCAGCGGCGAAACGCGAGCCTTGATGCGGCGCAGTTCACCAGCGCGGTCGAGGGCCGAAACGAAGTCGCGGGTCGTCGCGTACATGGGGTGGATGGTAAGGCGGATCAGAGCACCAGACACCAGAATCCACCCCCCATGCCGAGCGGGGGAGTATCATCTTGCGAGATGGACCAGCAGGGCCCCGATCTCTTGTTGCCCGCGCGGCGGGCCGCCGAGACGCTCCGGAGAAACGGCGCGAAGGAAGTCTATGTGTTTGGTTCGGCCGCTCGTGGTCAGGCGCGACATGGCTCAGACCTCGACCTCGCGGTGTCCGGGCTTCCGCCCGAGCGGTTCTTTCGGGCGCTCTCTGAGGCATCGGACGCTGCCGGCATGCCGATTGATCTGGTCGATCTGGACGAGGTCAGTCTCTTCACGAAACACCTGCTCGGGCTGCCGGAGCTCCGCCGTGTGGGATGAAGTGCGGGCGGAGGTCAGGATCGAGTTCGCGGCGATCGAGAGGCTGCTCTCCGACCACGCCGAGTTGCTCGATGCGGTTCGCCTTCGCGAGCCCACGATCTGGGAACGATCCGCCCTGGCGGCCGTGCTCCACGCCTTCTATAACGGCGTTGAGAATGTCCTCAAGCGCATCGCCGCGAAGGTCGACGCGCACATTCCCGAAGGATCAGACTGGCACGCGCGGCTTATCGAGCAGTTCACCGCAAAGAGAGGCGACAGATCGCCCCTTCTGGATGCGTCCCAGGCCACGACCCTCAAGGAGTACATGCGATACCGGCACTTCTTCCGGCACTCGTACACCTTCGATCTGAACTGGGCCAAAATGAGACCGCTCGTTGAAAGCCTGCACTCGACCTTCGGCCAGTTGCGCGAAGGGATCATCCGTCAGATGCACTGAACTCAGCGATGGTGAGCCGTGCGTTCCAGACACCTGCTGCAATGATGTTGTGCGTATTCCCAAGACCTTGAGACGCCTCCCGGAGCCGAGTGCATGCAGCCAAGAACCGCCACCGCCGATTGGGCCATGGACCTGACCGGGGTCGACAAGGTCTACAAGGGCAAGGTCCACGCGCTGAGGGGAATCGATATGCGCGTCGGGCGGGGCGAGATCTTCGGGCTGCTCGGCCCGAACGGCGCTGGCAAATCAACCCTCGTCAAGATCCTGATGACCGTCATCCGGCCAACCAAAGTCGCCGGGCATGTCCTGGGCCACCCGGTCGGGCACAAGGCGACGCTGGCTCGCGTTGGCTACCTGCCCGAGCATCACCGCTTCCCGGACTACCTCACGGGCGGGCAGGTGCTGGACTTTTATGCCTCGCTCGCCAAGGTCTCGCGGGCCGATCGCAAGCGTCGCGCCCCTGAGCTGCTCGAACTTGTCGGCATGCGCGAGTGGGCGGGCACACGCGTCCGCGGCTATTCCAAGGGGATGCGCCAGCGCATCGGCATCGCCCAGGCCCTCATGAACGATCCGGACCTCGTGCTGCTCGATGAACCGACCGATGGTGTCGACCCCGT
>JBIPMO010000061.1:0-13110 GCA_044369085.1 Phycisphaerales bacterium | reverse complement strand
GCGCAAGGATCCACCACGCGGCCATGAACCCGGCGATGTACGACAGCCCGTACCACCGCACACCGAAGGTGGGGGTGATGCGAAAGACGAACGGGTCAAGGTCGTGCAGCCACGCCGCAAGGGTGAGCATGGCCGGATGATACGGGCGGGAGAACTCCGCGACCGATCGACGCTTTACTCCAGCGCCGCAGCGCCCGAGATGATCTCGGTGAGTTCCGTCGTGATCTGGGCCTGGCGAGCGCGGTTGTACTTGCGCGTCAGCGCCTTGCCCATCTTCCCGGCGTTGTCCGTGGCACCCTTCATCGCGATCATGCGGGCAACGTGCTCGGAGACGAGCGCATCGCTGAACGCCTGCCACAGCGTCGCCTTGACCGTCACGGGCAGCAGATCGGCCAGCAGTTCTTCGGGCTTGGGGCTGAACTCGTACTGCACGGCCGACCCCGCGCTGGCAGCCTCTGCCCCCGGAGCTGCGATCTTCGCGGGTGCCTTGAGCGGCAGGAGCTGCAGGATCTCGGGCTTCTGCCGCGAGACGCTGATGTACTTCATGTAGACGATCTTCACGCCGCTGATCTGCCCGGTCACGAAGCGATCCATGTACGACTGGGCGAGCGCCTGGATGTCATCGAACCTGGTCTTGTCGCCGAGGTTCGGGTGCTGCGCGGCGAGGGGGATGCGGTTGAACTTGAAGAACCCGAGCCCCTTCTTGCCCATGCCCTCGACGGCGAGAGCGCCCTCGGCGGCGGTGCGGATGACCGTCATCGAAGCGCGGAGCACACCGCCGTTGTACGGCCCGCACAGCCCGCGATCGGAGGTGATGACCAGCACAACCTCGGGCCCCTTGGCGCCGCCCGCGGGCCCCTCGATCAGCGGGTGCGAGACGTTGCCCGCCTTGGATCCGAGCTCAGTGACGAGCTCGAAGATGCCCTCGGTGTAGGGCTTGCTCGCCGTGGCCTTGCTCTGGGCCTTGGCGAACTTGCTGGTGGCGATCATCTGCATCGTCTTGGTGATGCGCCGGATGTTGCCGACCGCCCGGATCCGCTTCTTGATGTCGCGTGCGCTAGCCATGGGGGCGGAGAGTGTAGCGGGAAACGGGCCCCGACGCATGAGATCGGGGGCTCACGTTCGGCCTTTGGAAGGATCCGGCGCCGAGCCTTCACCCCTCCAGAAACGACCCCCGCCGCGCCACCGGCCCGCCGACATCCGGGATCGACTTGTCGCGTTTGCGCATCGCCTCGGCGAGGCGGGCCTTATCGCGGGCAAAGGCCTGCACGCCCGCTTCACCGAGCGATCCCAAAGCCATCCCGTCGTGCGCCAGTCGCATCGTCCCGGGTAGCCGCTTGTTCGTCGCGGCGTGACCCAGTTCGTGGGCCATGTGGATGAAGAATGTCCGCTCGGCCTCGACCTGCAGAGCGTTCTCCACCGCTTGGTCAAGGGTCAGGTGCGTCGGGTGCCGGCGGATCCGCAGCGCATCGAGCACCAACGTCCGCAGCCCCTCCAGCCGCGGCCATGTGAAGGGCGGTATCGACGATACGTCGGTGCAGTAGGCCAGTGGGAAGGGATCAGGGACCGGGGACCGGGGATCAGCAAAAGACGCGTCAGAGAAAGACTTGTCACGTGCATTTCCTGATCCCCGGTCCCCGGTCCCTGATCCCTTCTCCCTCTCAATCCTCCACCCCAGAATCGGCAGCCGCCCGTGCATGAGGCGGATCGGGATGAACGACATGCCCCATAGATTGATCGCGGGGGCGGCTTGCCACGCGTTTTCCGGGGGGGCGGGCACTTCGTGAGCGATCAGTGTCGCGACGAAGCTGTCGTTCACGTTCGCCGCGGGGTCAAAGATGTGCTTGTAGACCCGGCGGAGGGAGTCGAGCACATACGCCTCGGCGTAGATGTCGATGGGCTCACGCATGACGGCGTTGAAGCGGCGGACCTCATCGAGCCCGAAGATGTGGTCGACGTGGTTGTGCGTGAACAGGATCGCATCGCACCGCCAAAGGTCGTGCCGCAGCACCTGCTGGCGAAGATCGGGGGTGGTATCGATCAGCACCGTCCTCGGCTGGCCCGTGGGATCGACCCATTGCACGGCAGCGCCGGTGCGGGTCCGCGTGTCGTGCGGATCCGCGCTGGTGCAGACAGCGCAGTCGCAGGCGATCAGGGGCATACCACCGGACGTGCCGGTGCCGAGGAAAAGGAAGCGGGCTGGGAGCGGCTCGATCACGCGAGAAGCCTAGGCGAGACCCGGGCCTTACTCCGCCGGGGTCCAGCCCGAGAAGCGTTTGATCTCCATGCCGTCGGGCTCGCTGGTGGCCCACGCGGCGCGGATCATCGCGCCGAGCACCTTGGCACCGTCGAGCAACCGCTCTTCGATCAGCGCCTTGCCGGCGGCCTCGTTGAGCGAACCATCCTTCTCCATTTTGTACAGCTGCTCCATGTGGGAGTATGAGCGCTCGATCATCGCGATCACATCGTCCCAAGGGTCCGCGGCGTTCACGACCGTATCGGTCGCGAGCATGGGCCTGAGCGAGTCGTAGGTCAGCTTGTGCAGGTCGACCACGCCCCCGTCGATGTAGGCGTGGAACTTGTTGCTGGTGGTGTAGCCGTTGGGGTTGGCCTCGGGCGGCCCGACCCAGCCGTTGAAGTGCCGCGTGGTGTGCAGGGGCTGCGCGGTGTCGGCGACGAAGTGGCTGAGCACGCCGATGTGGTAGATGACGTTGGCGCGGGCCTGATCGATCTGATTCGCCCGCCCGCCATCGGATTCGACCGCTTCGAGGAGGCGCAGCGTCCGGAAGCTCGCCTGGAGCTTGGCGAAGTGCTCCATGATGGCGTAAGGCAGGAAGCCGGGGTATTCCTTGTCCCCGTTGGGATCCTTCGAGGCGTCGTAGGCGGTGAACCGTTCGGGGTGGGCGGCCCGGGCCTGCGCCATGGCCGCCAGGCCGCGCGACCTCAGCTTCGGCAGCGTGGCAAGCGACAGCCCGTAGTCCGCGAGATCCTCGATATCGATGTAGTGGTCCATCGCGTTCTCATTGATGAGCGCGGGGGTCCGCTGGCCGCGCCAACGATCAGGCTCGGCGGACTGATACGCCGCTCGCGACCGCGCTGCGGGCTCGTTCAGCCACGCGGGCAGAGCGGCATCGGCCTTCACGGCGTCGAGAGCCAGCAGCGTGACGACGCGGTGGCCGTGGGCATCCCAGGCGTGGGCGGGTTCGGACCAGCAGAACAAGCACATGCCTGCGACGAACGCGAGCAACAGTCGATTCATGACCCGTGGCCCTTTCCGTTGAATAGTCATCATCACCCCACCCGCTCGGCCTTCAGTTCCCGGCTCATCAGCCGCTGGATCGCGTCGATCGGATCGACCTTCTCGTAGAGCACCGCGTACACCGCCGCGGTGATCGGCATCTCGACCCCGTGCCGCCGCGCCAGGTCCATCACCGAGGCGGCTGTCGCCACGCCCTCGACCACGCTGTCGGTGCGAGCCATGTACGAATCCAGGCTCTCGCCCTTGCCCAGCGCCTCACCGCACGACCGGTTGCGGCCCTCGGGGCTGAAGCACGTCGTCGCCAGGTCGCCCACCCCCGCGAGCCCGAAGAAGGTGTCGGTCTTGGCCCCCAGCGCCACCCCGAGCCGCGCGATCTCCGCCAGCCCGCGAGCCAGCAGCGCGCTCTTGGCGTTGTACCCCACGCGCAGCCCGTCGAGGATGCCCGCCGCGATCGCGATCACGTTCTTGGTCGCCCCGGCGATCTCGACTCCCACGGGGTCCGAACTCGTGTAGACGCGGAGCCAGCCGGTGCTGAAGATCGCCTGCACCTGCCGCGCCAGCCCCTCATCGCTGCTCGCGGCGATCATGGTCGCCGGGAGGCAGCGAGCGAGTTCGGCCGCGATCGTCGGCCCGCTCAGCACCGCCATGCCCCGCCTGGAAGTCCCGCGCTCGCCCAGCACATCCGCGATGATCTCGATCGGCGAGCAGAGCGTGGCGTTCTCGACACCCTTGGCCACGCTGACCACGCTGGCGCCGGCGGGCACATCGCGGCGCAGCCGCTCCCACACCGAGCGCGAGTACTGCGTGGGCACCGCCGATATGATCATGTCCGCCCCGCGCAGCGCCGCCGCGCCATCCGCCGTGATCTTGACCCTGGGCGGGATCGCGAGCCCGGGCAGCCGCGGCGATTCGCGCACCTGCTCGAGCCGTTCGATCACCCGCGCCTCGTGGCCCCACAGGATGACCCGCCCGGTCTGCTGCTGCCCCGCCAGCAGCGCAGCGCACACCAGGCCCATCTGGCCGTCACCGAGGATCGTGATGTTGGGATCGTGCTGCGACAAGCGAGGCTCCGAGCGGGGTGCCGTGCGCCGCACGATACCCCATCCCGGCCCAGCCGGCAGCCGATCAGGCCCGCGACATGTACGCGCCGTCTTCAGTCGCGATCTTGACCGTCTCGCCCGCGTTGATGAACTGCGGCACGCGGGTCTTGAGCCCGGTCTCGAGCACCGCTTCCTTCATCACGTTGGTGGCCGTGGCGTTCTTCACGCCCGGTTCGGTCTCGACCACCTTCAGCTCAACGGCCATCGGCAGCTCGACGAGCAGCGGGTTCCCATCGTGCACCATCACGACCGTGGTCGCGTTGGGACGCAGGTAGAGCATCGCATCGCCGACCGTGTCCTTGTGCAGCGGGTACTGCTCGAACGACTCGCTGTCCATGAACACGAAGGAGTCGCCCTCGGGGTAGAGGTACTCCATCTGGCGGCGGTCGAGGCTCGTGACATCGACTTCATCCGACGATCCCAGGCGGCGCTCGATGGAGAGCCCCGTGTTCACGTCGCGGAGCTTGAGCTGGATGAAAGCCCGCAGGTTGCCGGGGGTTCGGTGCTCGAACTTGGTGATGACGTACAGTTTGCCGTCCATTCGGCACGCATAGCCCGGGCGAAGATCCGTCGCTTTCATAACTCGTGAACTCCCAGTAAATGAGGGGCGGGAGTATAGCCGCGCCGCCGGGGCGTCGTCCGAACCGCGTTCCGGGCCTCCAATGGCAACTTCCCGCCCCCGGCCCGCTAGCATCCGGGGCCCCCCCGGAGTTCCCCAATGGATCACGTCCTTTCGCGCCGTGCCTTTGCCGCCCTTGGTTTCGGTTCGCTCGCCGCACTGGCCCTCGCGGGCCGCGTCCGCGGCCAGGCACCCGCAGCCCAGAGCCAGACCACCGACCTCTTCATGGGCTGGAAGGACATCCGCCCGGGCGTGCGCATCGCGACCGAACAGGGGGGGAACGCGCTGCTCGTACAGGGCCCGTCGGGGCGATCAATCCTGGTCGACTGCAAGAACCCCGGCTTCGGCCCGACGCTCCGCCGCGAGGCCGAGTCTTTCGGCTCGACCCTCGAACTCGTGATCAACACCCACCACCACCGCGACCACGTCGGCGGGAACACTTCGTTCACGAAGGACCTGCCCGTCGTCGCCCACAAGAACGCTCGCGAGCGCATCCTGAACCAGGTCGACCAGCTCGTCGCCGCCACCACGCGCATGGTCGAGGACATGGCGACCGCCAAGCGCCCCGTCACCCCCCAGGTCCGCGACGAGATCAAGGCCTTTGCCGACTGGGTGACGACCATCACCGGCGATGAGTTCGCCCCGACGCGGCTGGTCGAGAAGGATGAGGAGACGATCAGTATCGCGGGGCTCGACATCGTCCTCCGCCACTTCGGCAATGGTCACACTGATAACGATCTGGTGGTCTTCATCCCCTCGCTCAACATCGTGCACACCGGAGACCTGCTGTTCCGCAAGCTCCACCCCTTCATCGACCGTTCGGCCGGCGCTTCGACGCGTTCGTGGCAGCAGGTGGTCACCAAGGTCGCTGACCTGTGCGATGACAAGACTCTGGTGATCCCGGGCCACGGCGAAGTCTGCGACAAGTCCGCTCTGAAAGACCAGTCGGACTACTTCGACAAGGCCCGCGAGGTGATCCGCCATGCCAAGAACGTGGAGGGGATGAGCAAGGTCGAGGTCGGCGGGCTGAATCCCGGCGCGTTCGGCGAGTTCGGCTTCCCGCAGATCCGCCCGCGCACCTTCACCGCAATCTACGAGGAGATCGAAGAGGAAGAGGCCGCGGCCAAGGCCAAGTGATGCCGATCTTCGGAACACTCCGCGCCATCGTTCTGGCCCTCGCGCTGCCGCTGATGCCGGTCGCGGGCGCCGAGCCGCAGCCCACGATTCCCCGTTCGGACGACTCGGCCCTGGTGACGGCCTTCAAAGCCCGCGACTTCGCCGGTGCCCTTGCGATCCTCGAGCGGCAGCGCGCTGCTCGCCCTTCGGACCCCTTCGTTCGCTACAACCTCGCCTGCGCCCGGGCGATGCTCGGTGAACCCGATCGCGCGGTGGATGAACTTCTCGAATCGATCTCCCTGGGATTCGTCGATTACCACCACATGCAGCGCGACCCGCATCTGGCGCCGCTGCGCGACCACCCACGTTACGGGCTCATCCTCCGCGGCTGGCGCGACCTGCTCGACGAGCGAGGCCGGACCGACCTCGCCTCCGCTCGCGACAATCTGGGCCCCGCCTATGCCCCCGCCACCGAGGATGAACTGCGGATCAATCTGCTGTCAGCGATCGATCCGCGATCGTTCGAAGACGCCCGGGCTCAGATTCTCCGCGTGGCGCAGTGGGTCGGGCGCACCTTCCCCGGGATGGGCGAAACCCAACCCGATCGGTCCGACCCGTGGGTTCTGGTCATCCTGCCGACCACCGGGGACTTTCAAGGGCTCGTCGGCCTGTGGGGCGTTGGTGGGATCTACGACCGCGACCGCAAGAAGCTGGTGACGCAGGACATCGGGCCATCGCTCCGCCACGAGTTCTTCCACGTTCTGCACTGGCGGCACATGGACCGCTGTGGTCAGCAGCACCCCTTCTGGATCATGGAGGGCCTGGCTTCGCTGCTCGAAGATGTGGACCAGACCGAATCGGGCGACTTCGTGCTTCGCCCGTCGTGGCGGACGAACATCGCCAAGCGGCTCGAACGCGCTGGGGGGCTGACCGCATGGCCGCGGCTGGCTTCGATGAACCGCGAGGCCTTCATGGGCGGCACCGCCCGGGCCAACTACGCCCAGGCCCGCGCGATCTTCATGTACCTGCACGAGCACGACCAGCTCGCCGCGTGGTACGCCGACTACACCGCGCGCTACCGCGAAGACCCGACCGGGATCGCATCCCTCGAGCATGTGCTCGGCAAGCCGGCCAAGGAGGCCGAACGCGATTATCGAGCCTGGCTCCGCGCTCTCCCGGTCGTCGCCGAGCAGTCGCGGCCCGCCGCGGCGACCCTCGGTGCGGAACTCGGCCCGGGGGCGGGGGACGGCGTTGAGGTCCTCGCCCTGATCAACCCGCCCCGCGTCCAGGATCGCTCGCAGCGGCTGCGCCGGCGCGATGTCATCACCGCCATCGACGGGCAGGAGGCCAGAACCCTCGATGACCTTCACCGCCTGCTCGGCGACAAGCAGGTCGGGCAGACAGTCCGCCTGAGCCTCCGACGCGGCAGCGAACGCCTCGACATCGACTGGATGCTGGTCGCCGCCCCCGAGGAGCGGGACCTGGTTCCATAAGCCAATACGCACCGCGGGCTCGCTCATTCTTGAGGGGGAATCCACCGAGTATCATCCCGCTGGGTCCCGCCGACTCGCGGCGAAGGATCCGAACACCACCCGACCCGAGGTCCCCACGCTTATGCGCATCGAAGTCAAGGGCAAACACCTGGAGATGACCGAGGCCATCCGGCAGTACGCCATCCAGAAGGCCGAGAAGCTGCCCCGTTACTACGACGGCGTCCAGGAGCTGGTGGTCACCCTCGACAAGCCCTTGCACAACGTCGAGTTCGAGGTCGAGTTCATCGCCGATGTCGAGAAGCACGCCGACTTTGTGGCCAAGGCCCACGGCGATGACCTGTACGCGTGCATCGACATGGCCGCCGACAAAATGGCCCGTCAGCTCTCAGACTTCAAGGAGCGGCTCAAGAACCCCAAGCGATGAGCCCCGCGCGACCGAGATCCCACCCATGAAACTCAGCGAACTCGTCAACAAGGGAACCATCGTCGTCCGCCTCGCCGCCGCCGAGCGCGATGAGGCCATCAACGAGATCATGGATGCGCTCGTCGCGGCCAAGGTCGTGGCCCCGGAGCTCCGCAAGGACCTCGCCGATGCCGTCCTGGACCGCGAGCGTCGCGGCAGCACCGGCTTCGGCAAGGGCGTCGCCGTCCCCCACGTGAAGCACGCCAAGATCCCCCACATGGCCGCCGCGATCGGGCTGTCGGAGAACGGTGTCGACTTCAACGCGCTGGACAAGCAGCCCGTCTACTCGATCTTCCTGCTCCTCTCCCCGGCCGAACGCCCCGAGGAGCACCTGCAGGCGATGGAGGTCATTTTCAAGAACCTCAGCCAGGACAAGTTCCGCCGCTTCCTCCGCCAGGCCACCAGCGATGAGGACGTGCGAACCCTGCTCGACGACGCCGACCACCACCGCCTGGGCTGAGAAGCGGGCCGACCGCTTCACTCCCTGACCGAGCCGCAACCCGACCCGAGCCGCGAGCGCACGCCCGCGGAGCAGCCCGCATTCCGCCGCGATCCCAACCATGCCCTCCCGAGTCGCCATCACGGTCACCATCAGCAACCGGCTGGGCCTCCACGCCCGGCCGGCGATGGAGTTCGTCGACACCGCCTCGCGGTACACGTGCTCGGTCACCGTCCGCCGATCCGACCAGTCGGAGATCGTCGATGGGAAGTCGATCATGGACATCATGATGCTCGCCGCGACCAGGGGCACCGACCTGGAAGTCGTCTGCGACGGGGCCGATGCCGAGGCCGCCGCCCAGGCCCTCAAGGCCCTGGTCGACCGCGGGTTCGATGAGGAATGACCGGTCGTCCGTGCCGCCCGCTACACTTGGCGGGCCATGACTCAACCCGCCGCCACCAACTACAAGCCCGGCATGCGCGTCCGGATCACCCAGCAGATCCCCTTCGCCAAGCACGGCATCAACACAACCTTCGAGGGCACGATCGTCCGGTTCGGGCAGCAGAAGACCGGCTCGTGGTTCGCCCACGGCAAGGATGACAAGCTCTGGCTCGACCGTCTTGAACTCCGCAAGGATGATGGCGAGCTCGTCGTGTGCAACCTCGACCAGTATTCGCACATCGAGGCCCTCTGAACGCCAACCACAGAGACGCAGAGAAAGAAAGTGGTGCCAGAAGAAAGAAGCGAAGCGTGGGAAAGCCCCGCGCTTCGCGCCTTTCACTGGTTGGCTAGATGGCTTGATGCCTCGGTGCCTTCCGCTTAACCCAGCAGCTGCAGCACGCTCTGTGCCGAGGAGTTCGCGGCCGCGAGCACCGATGTGCTCGCGTTCTGCAGGATCTGCGCCCTGGTGAGCGCGGAAGTTTCCTGGGCGAAATCCGCGTCGCGGATCACCGACTCGCTGGCGGAGATGTTCTCGAGCCCGGTCTGCAGCGACCTGGCGTTGGTCTGCAGCACGTTGCGCTCGAACGCGCCGAGCCTGCCGCGGAGCTGGCTGATCTCATCGATCGACGATTCCAGGATGATCGACGCGTTGGAGAGGTTGCCCGTCGCCAGCTCGTTGGCCCCGCCCGACTTCAGCGAAGACAGGAACTGGAGAACCTGGTTCCCCGCCGCGTCGTTCACCAGCGACCCGCCCAGCCGCGTCGCCGTGATCGAATCGATGCCGATGTTCGTCTGCTGCAGCGATGTCACCTGCGGGCCGAGCTGGAACTTGGCCCCGCCCCCGGTGATCACGAACGAGGTCGCGTTGGCCGTGCTGACCGTGGTCGCGAACACCGCGTCGAGGATCAGCGACAGGTCCAGCTCCTGCGACCGAACCGCGACCTCGAGCCCGCGGCCGACCGACACAGCGCCGTTGACCAGCGCCACGACATCCTTGCCGCGGTCGCGATCGGCGACCGACACGTTGGCGCTGCCACCCGACCACACGGGCGGCGGAGCGGCGTCGTTGTCGATCTTGCCGAGCGACACGTTGGTCCCGCCCGAGATCTTGCGCACGCTCACGAACGCGTCGGTCCCGTACTCGACCGAGTTGATCCGCAACCCCGAGGAGACATCGCCCGCGTTCACGCGGGTCGCGGCGATCCCGGTGATCGATGTGCGGGCGTTGATCGCCTGCATGACGCCGTCGATCGTCGTGCCCGACTGGAAGGTGATCTCGGCGACCCCGGTGGGCCCGGTCACTTCCAGCGTGGTGTTGTTGGGGAGGACACCGTTGACGAAGCCCGCCCCGCCGGGCACGACCGCCCAGTCCGAGCGCAGGTACAAGTTGGCGGTCTGGGCCGACCCGATCACCTCGACATCGACATCGACGTTGTCAATGTCGGCGAGCTGGGCCCCGTAGACCCTGACCTTGGCGATGTCGGCCGTGTCGACCCCCGACAGGTTGTAGGCCAGCGACCCGTTGAGCAGCTTGAGCCCGGCGAACGACGCCGTGTTGGCGATCCTGGTGATGGAGTCGATCGCCGAGTTGATCTGGAGCTGGTTGGCCGCGATCTCATCCTTGGAGAGCGCGCCGGTGTTGGCCGCCTCGACGGTCAGCGCCTTGATCGAGTTGAGCAGGTCCGACACCTCGGCGAGCGCACCCTCGGCGGTCGCGATGACCGATGAGGCGCGCTCGGAGTTCTTCACACCCTGGTTGATCCCGCGCATCTCGGAGCGCAGCCGCTCGGACGCGATCAACCCGGCGGGGTCGTCCGCCCCGCGGTTGATGCGGAGGCCCGTGGACAGGCGTTGCAGGCGGCTGTTGAGCTCGCTGTTGTTGCGGTTGAGATTCGCCTGTGCGATCAGGCTCGATACGTTCGTGTTGATGCGGGACATGACAATCCTCCGTGATTGTGCTCAGCATCCGTGCTTGGACGTAGAGTGGGTAGTGGAGCGGTTTGCGGGCCTAGGGTCTGATGAAGGGCGCGTCGGGGGTGAGGGTCTGGTCCTTGATTCATTGAACTAAGGCGGGCGCCTCAGGCTGTCTTGCGGGCGGGGTCGGCGGGGGTCGCCATCGGGGCGCGGGCGCTGAGCGCTCGGACCCCGCTGCGGATGCTCCGACCGGGACCAGCAGCAATCTGCGTGCCGATCGTGGGGAGCTCGGCGGCGGAACTGGCCGCAGCCTGGTTCTCGCGGCGGATCGCCTCGTACACCTCTTTGCGGTGCACCGCGATGCGCGAGGGGGCGGTGATGCCCAGTCGCACCTTGTCACCGCGGATATCGACGACGGTGATCTCCACCTCGTCGCCGATCATGATCGTTTCGTCTCTCTGGCGTGAAAGCACCAGCATGTGGCTCGGCTCCTTCCATGGATCCGTGCTCCGTGATACGGGAGGGCGTTTGTTGCGCCGCTTTGGAGCGTCGCGCCGGGTTCAACCCTGCGCTGCGGCGAGGCCCTGGTAGTGTCGCGCTGAAGTTGCGCCCCTGTCGAGCCCCCACCGCTCACGCTGGCATCGCGCGGGATCGGCGGCTCGGGCGCGGAAAGTGCTGACCCGGCTCAGGCGGACGCGGCCTTGACGGCCTTCTCGAGCGAGAGCAGCTCGTGACGTGTCGTCCACTTCTTCTCGGCGAGCACGAACTGCTCGCCCACGCGGTGGGCGACGTTCACGACGAGCGGCCCCTGCAGGTTGCCCGTCAGCGTCGCGCCGACCTTGTTCACGATCACCAGGACCTGCGAGTCCTCGATGTTCTTGATCTTGAGCTCCTCCATCTGCTCGTTGCGCACGGGCACCGAGTAGTCAGGGAAGAACTGGACGGGATCGGTCACCACGAACGCCAGCGACGGGTCGTCGAGGCATTGCAGCCAGAAGAAGCAGGCATCGTCGTTGGGCTGCAGCAGGCAGAAGCGATGGTGGTCCTGGAAGCCCAGGAGGCCCTTGGGGAAGGTGATCACGCGGTCCTCCGCGATGTCCACCGTCCCGAAGCGTGTGGTGTGAACCTGCATCGGGGTGCTCCGATCCTTCGGCCACAAGGCCCCGCCTCCCTGGCGGGTGACATCCTGTCAGGGCGATCCCGGCCGGGGGGATTCGCCCGCGAGAATCCAATCCCACCGCGTCAGCGGAGGAAGTTGATCAGCGACAGCGACCGGATGGACGCCGCCGACTGCAGCCCGGCCTGCAGCTGCGTCTGCAGCAGGCTGAACCGCGAGCTCGCCTCGATGTAGTCGAGGTCCTGCAGGTCGGATTTGATCGTTTCGTCGAGCAAAGTCGTGTCCACGAGCCGTTCTTGCGCGTCGGCGATGCGGCCGGCGCGGGAGCCCACCTCGGCGCGGGCCCCCAGGCCCGTCGTGAGGTCGGTTTCCAGTCTCTCTCCCGCAAACTGGATGCCAGATTCCGAGTTGCTTTCCAGGGCCTGCTTCAGCTCGATCAGCGTCGAGAGCAGCGAGTTCACCCGGACCGTTGCCCGGTTCGAGGCCGTGATCGTGGCTGTCGCCCCGGTCGTGGATGTCCCATCCAGCAGCCCCAGGTCGGCGGCGGCGTATCCGTTGAGGGATGCCACGCGCAGCGTCCCGGCACCGACCGACGAATCAGAGAGGCGGATGCCCGTGCCCTCGGGGTCGAGCCCGGCCGCGAAGACCGCGCCGAAGCCGGCCGTGGTCGCATCGGCGTTGATCCTGTTGAGGATCCCGGCCATGGAGGTGAGGTCGGAGGGGACGAAGTCAACATCGAAGGTCGACCCATCGCGCAGCGTGATGCGGAAGTCTGTGTTGCGGGCGGTGTCGGGCAGGCCATTGTCCGGTCGGATGTTCCCATCGGCGATGCGGACCCCGCGCCCGTGATTCAGGATCGAGGCGGGGGTGGTGGTGTCGAGGGTCCGCAGGCCAAGGGTCGATGCCGCCGACCCGCCGCCCGTCTCTTCGACGCTCATCTTGAACCCCGAAACCTCGTTGATGACGTCGAGCGTGTCGCCGGATGCCGAGATATCGAGGCGGATGCCCAGGTTCAGCCGTGAGACGGCCTCCTTGAGCTCGCCGATCGTCATGCCCGCGTTGGTGGTGATGCTGCCCGAACGCCCGCCGTTGCGGAAGGTGATCGTTCCGTAGGAGATCGCCGTGCCCGGTGCCATCGCCGAGAGCGGC
>JBIPMO010000278.1:0-4153 GCA_044369085.1 Phycisphaerales bacterium | reverse complement strand
CGTTGGTGCCCATCACCCTCGCGCCGGGGTGCTTCATCCGCGAGCTTTCGGGCATCACCTTGCCCGCGACCATCGAGCTGCGGGCCCACACCGGCAAGCGGCTGATCGCATTCACCAACTCGACGCTGCTCGCGCACTTCGGGCTGTCTGGGCCCGGTGTTCTGGACATCAGCCGCTACTACCTCGACGCGGCGGCGGGGGCGATCGCCGCGGCCGAGCCGCCTCCGGTGCTGGTGCTGAACTTTCTGCCCGATCAGACGCTTGAGGCATTCGATGCGGTCCTGCAGGGGCTGGGCAAGCGCTCGCCGCTTTCGCTGCTGCGCGAGCGGCTGCCCGAGCGGCTCGCCCTTGCGCTGCTCACCGAGGCGCGGATCGATCCGGCGACTCTGGGGGCCGGGCTCTCGCGCGAACAGCGCCGCGCCTTGGCTCGAGCGGCGACCGAGTTGCCGCTGCCGGTGACGGGAGACCGCGGGTTCGTTCATGCCGAGGTGACGGCGGGCGGGGTGCCGCTCTCTGAGTTGCACCTGAACACGATGGAGAGCCGGGTGTGCCCGGGGCTCCACGTGATCGGTGAGCTATGCGATGTCGATGGCCGCATCGGCGGCTTCAACTTTCAATGGGCATGGGCTTCGGGCTACCTCGCCGGGCGCGCCAGCGGTGGATGAGACGCGGCGACCGGCCTCAGTTCGAGGTTGCGGTTTCGAGCGCAGCGCTGATCGGGGCCTTGGTCTCGGTCTCGGAGGCGTTGAGATCGGTGCGGGCCTGCGCCATCGCGGCGTTGAGCTGGTCGATCAGCGTCTGGTCGGCGTTGAGGCGCTGCAGCTTGAGGACGATCTTGGCGGTGCCGCGTTCGAGGGCGAGCTCGGTCTTGTTGCCGATCGCATCGATCTGCACCAGGCCGCGGTTCCCGACCGGGGTGATCTTGGCATTGGCCACGCTGCGGGCGTCGAGTCGCTCGATGGTCGCGACGGTGTTCTGGCACACGCGCACCATCTGGGTATGCACGCGGTCGGTCATGGTTTCGATCGCCGTGATCTGGCGCGAGACCATCAGTGACGGATCGGCCGCGGCCTGAGCGGTGCGCGCCGGAACGAGCGCGGCGAGCGAGGCGATCAGGACGGTGGCGAGGCTGACGGTACGAACGATGGTGCGCATGTGGACACTCCGGACTGTGTGTGTAAACAGAGTTTACATTGTCAGAACCGCGGGCAACAGATAAATCGCACACTTTTGTCCGTGTTCCTATCAGAACCCGATCAACGGTCCCTTTGTTGTCATGGCGGGCAAACAAAGCGACCCCGCGCGATGGCTCGCGCCGGGTCGTCGGGGGTGATCCGCGCCCAGGTTGGGAGGCGCGGCGAATGTGCGGCTCGCGGTTGAGCGTGGCTCAGGAGCCGATGGCGGAGGTCACGGCGCTCTGGATCGTCGACCTGGAAGCGTCAGCGCTTGTGCTGATGGTCGCGATCGCGGCCGCGGCGGCATCGTTCACCTGCTGGATCAGCGCGGCATCGGCGTTGATGCGGTTGAGCGCCTTCACAGCGGCATCCTTACGGCGGTTCACCTGCGCGGTGTTGGCGGTCTGCAGGGTGTTGATCCGCAGCGTGCCCCGGGCGCCGGCCTGTTCGATGGCGGCGGTGGGCTTGCCCGCGGCGTCCAGGCGAGTCACGGCGTTGACGGTGGCGGTGGTGGTGTTGGTCAACTGGCGCTGCGTACCGGGGATGACGTTGTTGATTGCGACCACAGCGCGGTCGGCGACCTGCTGGGGGGTCGGCTTGGCGGCAAGGGCAGCGGGGGTGAGCAGAGCGAACACGGCCAACACGACAGCGGTCAGGCGAAGGCTGAGGGTCATGGGAGAGGCTCCTGGATTGTGCCGCGAGCCTGAGCGACTGGTGGGGACCATCCCCAACTTCCTTGGCACCGGGCTCGCGTGCCGGTTCGTGACCGGCTGATGCAGGCACAACGAGCACGCTCCGGTCGAATTGCAGCCGGGGGTCAGATTTCCGGGGTCCGAGAAACCGCGGAGGCCTCCAAGACCGATAGGAACGAAAGACTCAGGCAGCGCGGGACGCGATCAGTTGCTCGACAGCCGCGCGACCGCTTCATCCAGCGCCGCGTTGGCGTTGTTCACGAGTTCCTGGAGATCGAACAGGGCCTCATCGACCTCTTCATCCAGGCGGGTCTGGAACTCGGGCTCGTAGTCCTTGTGCTTGCGGAGCGCGAACATCGACCTGGCGATCTCGCGGTTCAGGCGGATCACGCCCGCACGGGAAAGGCTGGGGAAGGCCTTCTTGAGTCGGGCGGATCCAAGTTCCAGTACGTCGACCGGGACGTTCTTGGCGTCGAGTCGCTCGAGCTTGCGGATCGATGTATCGCGTGCGCGATCGATGCTCGTCTGGGCGTTCGTCACGATCAGGCGGATCCGGGCCGCGCACTCCTCGAAGACCTCTTCGATGGTCTTGTCGCGGCGCTCGACGATGACCTGGGCCTGCGCGGGGGCCGTCGCGGCACCCAGCGTGGTCAAGAGTGAGATGAGAGCGGCCCCGAAGGCGAGACAAAGGCTGGAGGATTGCTTCATGGCAGGGTCTTCATACGTGCAAAATGACGCTCGGTTTCAGCGCGAGCGAGGTACGGGCCGACCCCGGTATGCCGATCTACGCTGTTCAGCCCGCCGAGATCGCGTCGGCGATCTGGCCGAGCGAGTTGTTCTCGGTGTCGATCATGGCGGCGAGCGCCGAATCACGCTCGGCCGTGAGCTGCGAGATGAGATCCTCGGCCCCGTTGACCGACTGCAGGGACCGCAGCTGGGTCAGGTACAAGGCGTTGATGCGGGCCTGCTGGCGGACGCGGATCGCCGACACCGTGCGTGAGTAGTGGTTGGCCACGGCGTCGAGTGCGGACGGATCGACCCCGCGGACGCGGAGCCTGTCGAGGAGCTGCTCGACCGCCGTCGCGGTCCGGTTCATCGAGAGGATGCCGTCGCTCTCAAACTTGTCGATGTTGCGGATGATGCGCTCGGTGCGGCGCTGGTCGCTCGCGTTGACCTGACGGGTCTGAGCCAGCGCGGCCGTCGGAAGAACGAACAGACCGACGAGTGCCACGATGAGGACGCACCAGATGGAGCGGGTTCGGATCATGTCAATCTCCTAACTTCTTGCGGGGCAGTCATTTAGACGGTCGTTCCGCACCTGAACACCCGGAAGTGTACACGACCATTCGACACATCGCGATGCGAGGATCGGGTGATTTCTGACTTTATCGACTCCCAGCCGCCCGAGCGGTTCCCCGCATTCGCCGGGCTAGCCGCTTCAAGTGACACAGGATCTTGGCTTGTGCGGGTGTTGGTGGGGCCCTACCGTGGAGGTGTGACAGGGTCCATGATGTCCGAAATCCGCGAAGCCGAGGCCCGTCCCGGCCCGGAATCGCCGGCCCACTCCCTCCCGCCACGATTCTCGTGGCTGTGGGAGGCTCGAACACAGCTGCGTTTTTCGATGGTGGCTGGGGGGCTTTTGATTCTGGGGACGATCCTCCACGCCGGGCTGGGGTGGACTGTCGGAACGGTGCTGATCTGGATCAGCCTCGGGCTGGGGATGGTCTACGGGGTGCGGGCCGCGTTCGAGGCCTTGGCCGCGCGGCGCGTGGACATCGATGTTTTGATGGTGGTTGGGGCCGGGCTGGCGGCCTCGATCGGGCATCCGGGCGAGGGCTCGCTGCTGCTCTTCCTGTTCACCCTGAGCGGCGCGCTGGAGGAACTCGCGATGGCGCGGACGCAGCGCGAGATCGAGGCGCTGCACAAGCTGCTGCCCACCGAGACGCTCGTCTGGAAGGGGGAGACGTGGGTCGAGATCGCTCCCGAGGCGCTCGTCGCCGGCGACCGCGTCAAGGTGCGTCCGGGCGAACGCGTGCCGACGGATGCGACGGTCGTCGAGGGGCGATCGAGCCTGGACCAGAGCACACTGACGGGCGAGAGCATGCCGCGCAGCGTTCAGGCGGGCGATGCGATCTACGCGGGGACCGTGAACATCGATGGGGCGCTGGAAGCGACGGTGACCCGGCCCGCGGCCGATTCGAGCCTGCAGCGCGTGCTCAACCTGGTAATGCAGGCTCGCGAGCAGCGCGAGCCGATGCAGCGGCTGATCGATCGCTTCGGCGAGCC
>JBIPMO010000277.1:0-4173 GCA_044369085.1 Phycisphaerales bacterium | reverse complement strand
CACTTCGGTCCGTCGCCCGGCCGGATGCAACCCCGCTGGACGCATCGGGGGTTCTTTCCCGATGATGCTAGGACCATGCCGAAGCTGATCCTCATCCCGGGCCTCGGGGCCAACCGCCTCCTCTTCGAGCCCCAGCGGCACGCGCTGGATCAGACCCTCTTCCTCCCGGACTGGCAGCCCCCCATGTCCACCCAGGTCGAGGGCAAGAAGCCCGTCCCTGAGTCTCTGCGCGACTACGCCCGCCGCTGGGCCGACCGCTGGGTGCAGACCGTGCTCTCCAAGCCCGAGGTCCGCGAGCAGTTCTGGGTCGGCGGTGTCTCTTTCGGCGGGATGATCGCCCTCGAAGCCGCCGCCCGCCTCATCGAGGAAGGCTGCCCCCCCAAAGGCGTGTTCCTGATCGCCTCATGCCGCAGCGCCGACTCGCTCTCCATGAGGTTCAAGCTCCAGCAGCGCCTGGGCGCCATGATCCCCGCGGGCAAGGCGCCGGCAGTGATCAAGTTCCTGGCCGCCACCATCGCCAAGAAAGAAGGCCTCAGCGACCTGGATGCACACCTCCTCAAGAAGATCAGCGCCGACACCGACATCAACATGCTCCAGTGGGGCGGCCGAGCGTGCATCCAGTGGACGCACACCGAGGCCGATGCCAAGGCGCTCCAGCGAGCGGGCGTCAGCATCCACCAGGTCCACGGAGACGCCGACTGGGTCATCGCCATGACCAAGGGCCACACCGACAAGGTGATCCGCGGCGGCAAGCACCTCATCAACATCACCCACGCCGATGAGATCAACCAGTACCTCATCGCCCGGATGAAGGCCGACCTCGCGGGCGAGTAACGGCGATCGCCCGCACAACTCATGAAGGTTGTGTGAAATCGCGCGCCGCTGACCGGCCCACGCAGCACTTTGGACGCAACTCCTGCGCCATCGTCGCGCGCAGGGGTTTACGCTCGGCCACGGATCAGTACGCTGGAGCGCAAGGATGCGAAGCGCTCCGCTCCGCGACATGCCGAAGAACCGAGGCCGAGCCGATCATGGACCTGGATGCACGGGGATTCGAGCAAGACGGCGAGTTCGATGCGAGCCTGATCTCCGATCAGGCCACCGAGCTCGGCGCTGCCTCGATCGGCCTCGCCTCCTCCAACGCGCCCGATTCACAGGGTTCGAGCGCTGCGCCCCTTGGCCCCACGAACCCGAGCGCCGCATCCCCCGGCTCCATCGCACCCGGCGCTCCGCCCCCCGATGGCAAGGACACCGGCCCCGAATCCCGCTGGATCGGCAAGCGCCTTTCCCACTTCCGCCTCATGCGCGTCATCGGCCGCGGCTCAATGGGTGTCGTGTTCCAGGTGGAAGACATCTACCTCAAGCGCATCTGCGCCCTCAAGATCCTCCGCCGCCGCATCGATGGCCAGGAAAGGAACATCCAGGTCGATCGCTTCATGTTCGAGGCACGCACCGTCGCGTCCCTCGACCACCCCAACGTCGCGCAGGTCTACGAGATCAACCAGCACGAGGGCTGGTGGTTCATCGCCATGGAGTTCCTCGAGGGCGGCAGCCTCCAGCACGTCCTGACCAACGCCGGGCCGCTCCCCCCGGGCCGCGCCGCGCTCATGCTCGCCGATGCCGCACGCGGGCTGGCCGCCGCCCACGAGGCCGGCCTGATCCACCGCGATGTCAAGCCCGGCAACCTCATGCTCACGCGCCGCGGCCGCTGCAAGGTCGTCGATTTCGGGCTCGTCAAAGCCGACTCCGCCGACAATCCCTTCCGCGATGACACTTCGATCCTCGGCACCCCGCTCTACATCGCCCCGGAGATCGTGCAGCGCAAGGGCGCATCCCCCGCCTCCGATGTCTACAGCATCGGCGCCACCTTGTTCATGCTTCTCACGGGCTCGCCTGTCTTCAAGGGCGCCGACATCAAGTCCGTCATGCGCCAGCACGTCGAGGCCGAACCGCCGGATGTGCGAACCCTCGCCCCCAATGTCCCGCAGACCCTGGCGATGCTCATCCGCGAGTCCCTCTCCAAAGTCCCCGAGCGACGCCCAACCGCCGAGGCCTTCGCCGCCGCCCTTCAATCCGAAGTCACCGAAGCCGCGGGCATCGGCGCCGCCCCGGCAACCGGTTCGTACCGAACTGATTCGTCCATGTACGGGCCGGGCATGTCCCCCAGCGCGGTCGGCCACAGCTCCGCTCGCAGCGGCACCGGCTTCGGCGATGTCACCATCCGCGAAGCGCCGCCCGCCAAGAGCAGGCGAGCCGCACTCATGTGGGCCATCGCCGGCGTCGCCACCTGCATCGTCGCGGCGACTGCGCTCATCGCGACCCTCCGCGGCTCTCAACCATCGCCCGCGAACAAACTGCCCGCCCTCTCCCAGCCCAAAGCCACGGTGAACTCGATCGACATGAGGCTCGTCCAGCTCCCCACGGGCTCCTTCACCATGGGAAGCCCCGCCGACGAGCCGGGCCGCCAGATGGATGAACGCCAGACACGCGTCGGCATCACCAGGCCAATCCTGATCGGCGCCACCGAGGTCACTCAGGGACAGTGGGCCGCCGTCATGGGCGCCGATTACACACCACCCGAAGGTGTCCACCCCAACGAAGAGACCGGCCTCCGCTTCCTCGGGCCCGACCTGCCCGCCTACGTCTCGTGGTTCGAGGCCTCCGAGTTTTGCCGCAAGCTCGGGCTCAAAGAGGGCAAACGCTACCGCCTCCCCACCGAGGCCGAGTGGGAGTACGCCTGCCGAGCCGGGACCGCCGCCACCTTCAACACCGGCGGCAACCTCGACCGCAAGCACGCGAACATCGATGCCGAGGCCGGCGCTGCGCTCGACCGTCGCCCCTACCGCGTGGCGTCCTTCTCCCCCAACGCCTGGGGCCTCTACGACATGCACGGCAACCTCATGGAGTGGTGCAGCGACTGGCTCGGCGATTACGCGCTCGGGCCCGTCGATGATCCCTCCGGCGCGAGCGAGGGCGAGCTGCGCGTGCTCCGCGGCGGCTCATGGGACACCCCGGCCACGCTCGCGCGCAGCGCCAACCGCTGGGCCAACTACCCGGTGGTCCGAACCGATTACATCGGCTTCCGCGTCGTCATGGAGCCCGGTGCCGGCCCCATCGATGCCCCCTCTTTCCTCGCCGGTGCCCGCGCTGCCGAAGCACACCACCACCCGGAAGCACATCACACCGACAACGCCCCCGCCGCTGCGCCCATCGATGCAGCGCTCCCGAACTACACCCCCGCGGATGTCGTCAGCCAGAGCGTCCGCAGCGTCGGCTCGGACACGATGGACCGCCTTATGCAGGCGTGGATCGCCCGCTTCCAGGGCTGGCACCCGCAGGTCACCCTCCGCCACGAGGGCCGCGGCTCCGGCACCGCGCCAAGAGCGCTCGCCGAGGGCTTTGCGCACCTCGGCCCCATGAGCCGCCCACTCACCCCCTCCGAGCGCAGCGACTTCTCCGGCGAGCTCGGCTTCGAGCCCACCCAGCTCATCGTCGCCATGGATGCCCTGGCCATCTACGTGCACACCGAGAACCCCATCGCCCGCCGCGGCCTCACCCTCGCCGAGCTCGAAGCCATCTTCGCCGTCGAACGAACCCGCGCCTTCCCCCGCAGCATCGATGCATGGGGCGACCTCGGCCTCGAAGGAGAGTGGCGCTCCGCCAAGATCGACCTGCTCGGACGCAACCCCGCCTCCGGCAGCTACGGCGTCTTTCGCGACGCCGTCATGAACAAAGGCAAGTTCAAGCCCGCGATGCTCGGGCTGGTCGGCAGCGCTGAACTCATCGACCGCATCGCCCACGACCGCGTCGGCATCGGCTTCAGCGGCATCGGCTACATCCGCGACGATGTCGCCACCGTCCCCATTGCGCGCCAGTCGCTCGCCGATGCCATCCTTCCCAGCGTCACCAGCGCCCACGATGGGACCTACCCCCTCGTCAGGCCGCTCTACCTCACCGTCGTCATCCCGCCCGGCCAGCAGCCCACGCCGCTCCAGCGCGAGTTCCTTCGCTTTGTCTTCAGCAAGCAGGGTCAGGAACTCGTCGCGTCCAAGGGCTTCTACCCGCTCCCCGCCGACATGGCCGCGCGGGAACTCACGCGCGTTGGCCTGTCGAAGTGATGCCCCACAGCCCGCCGCCGAAGCACCCCTCCGCGACCTACAGTTCGCCCATGAT
>JBIPMO010000060.1:0-13237 GCA_044369085.1 Phycisphaerales bacterium | reverse complement strand
GGGATAGAGCGGGGCCTCCGCGGTGTGCTTGGGTCCGGAGGATGCTGCGTTGGTCGAGTTGGGAGCCATGAGGTTCTACTTCGGCACGATGTTCGGTGAATGTGAGCGCACCCGCCACGCGCGGACAGATAACCCACCACAGCCAGAGTCTAGCACCGCCCGTGGAATCAACCCCGCGGCACCGATCCGGGCGGCCTTCTTCGGAAATTCACGCGGAAGTCGCTGGCTGCTGCTCGATTGCGCCGCATACTTCCCCGGTATCACGCCGAATCTCCGGAGGAATCATCAATGCGCCTGATTTGTACCTCGATCGCGTCATGTGCACTGATCGTACTGGCCGCTCCGATCGCTTCGGCGGGGAGTGGGTACACCTACATCAATGAGAGCAACTTCACCGAGGAGGCGGACGCCGCGCTGCTGGCCGGCCCGGCCGCCACCCAGAACTACGCGGGCTACGACACCGAGCCGCTGCGCGGCGCGATCTTCGAGTCAAAGGTCACAGAGATCGAGGGCGAATCGCTCCAGGTCATCGCCGAGGTCGGCTACGGGCCGCTCGGGAGCGATCCGAGATTCTCGCCTGATTGGCAGTGGTCCATCGCCTCGTTCGATCTGCAGCTCGGCTCCGAAGACAACTACACCGCGACTCTCCTCATCGATGTCCCCGGTGAGTACTCCTACACCTATCGCTTCTCGCTCGATGGCGGCAACTCGTGGACACTCGCCGATCTCGACGGCGCGGGGAGCAACATCGGCTACGACTTTGACCCTTCGAACTTGGGCACGATCACCGTTCTGGAAGCGCCGATCACCATCGACTTCGCACACTTCAAAACCCGCTACTACGACCAGACCGGCCCCGCAGCACCGGTGGATCCTCAGTTCTTCGCCGGGGATCAGCGCATCTTCGGCTACACCCTCACGCCCGAGACCGTCGGCACCGCCGAGGTCACCTTCCCCGGCGCGAATCCGCCCATCGTGCCGCTCGATGTGTTCGCGGGAACTGTTTTCGTCATCCGATTCCTCGAACAGGTCGCGACCGAGGCGCTGCTCGACGAGCAGATCCCACCGGGCGAATACTCCTTCAGGATCAATGGAGGAATCCTCGGCGAGGGCACGGGGTCGCTCGTGCAGCCCGCGGTCAACCGCTGGACCAACATCCCGCAAGTGGTGAACTACAACGCGCTGCAAGGGGTCGCCAGCGGCGCTGAGCTGGTGATCGACTACAACACCCCTGTCACCGACCCGGGCGCCACATCGGGCGGCGTCTTCTATGGCGTGTTCGACCCAGTGGCTCTCCAATATGTGGCCTTCGGAGTCATCGACTTCGCGGCGAACAGCCAGTTCACCGTCCCCGCCGGAGCCCTCAGCCCGGCCAGACGCTACGACATCGAGATCTCGTTCTCGGGCCGTGATATCCAGAGCCTTGGCTCGGGTGCGCTCGGCACCGCAACTGGCTTCACCGCTTGGGACTCCGTCACGCGCGCCTCCTTCCGCACCGCTCCCGCCTGCCCGGGCGATGCCAACGGCGATGGCATCGTCAACTTCTCCGACATCACCTCCGTCCTCGCCAACTTCGGCAATGCCTACGGGCCGGGTACGGGGACCGGCGATGCGAACGGCGATGGCGCTGTCAACTTCTCCGACATCACCACCGTGCTCGCGAACTTCGGAAACTCGTGCATTTGACGACCCCCGGGCTCAAAGCCCGGGGTGGCACACCAGAAGCGCGGCACAGCACCGCGATGCTGGAGCGAACGGATATGCATGGACCCGCGACCCGATGCTTCGCGCCTCGGGCTCGTTCGTGACCATCCCACTACACTCTTGGAATGTCCGACCCTTGGACGCTGGGGCTGCTCATCACCGCCGCGCTGGGAATCCCCGCCGCGATGTTGGCGTGGGTGCTCCGCCTCTCCCAGGTACCGGGCGGGCGCGCTGCCGCCGCCATCACCGCCGGGATCACCGTCGGCCTGCTCGCGGGCCCGGGAGTGCTGGCCCACATCCGCCCCGATCTCCACGCGACACTCTTCCTGGGCGCAGCAACCGAGCGAGCAGCCCACGATGAACTCGCGAGCCGCCAGGATGCCGACGCTCTGGCCCTGCTTCGCGCTGGCGTGACCCCCGCCGCGGTCGAGGAGCTCCGAGCCAGGCAGGCCGAGGAACTCCGCCCGCTCGCCGAAGTGCGCGACCGCGCCGCCCGCGCCCACCGCGATGCCCTGTGGTGGGCCGCGCAGGTCGTGCTCGCCCTCTATCTCCTGCTCATCGGCCCCTCGCTGGTGCCCGTTGGCCCGCGAGCGGTGGAACGGGTCGCTCGCGGCCTCTTTTTCACGCGCGGCAACTGCTTCATCGCGGGGATCATGGCGCTCGCCTTTGCAGCGGCGCTCCCCGTCGCCCTGGCACGATGGCCGATGGGTGTGGGCACCCCCGCCGCGCTCGCCTTCGGGCTCGTGCTCGCGATCCCCGGACTCGCGGCGTCGCTCCGCCCGCCCGCCTACGTCGCCGCCGCCATCGCGTGCATCACCGCCGCGGGGATCGCGCTGATCATCGGCTGGTCCCCGGGCATGACGGTCGCCGGTGCCGGCCTGTTTCTCGGTCTGATGGCGGGCGTCGGTCTGCCCGAATCGCCGCGGACCACGCGCGCTCGCCGAGCGGCACGCTCGCTCGCCCTCGCAGCGGCACTGCCAGCGCTCACGGCGATCGCCGCCGTCACGGTGAACCTGCAGCAGCTCGCCGACCAGGCCCCAAGGGCCTTCTGGACCGCGCTGGTGGTCGCGGTGGTGTGCTCGAGCGATGGCCGCTGGACCGCGGCATGGCTGGCGTGGAAGCTGCTGCGCCGCGGCCCGCACCATCCGGTGCGCTTCGCCACCGCGCTGACCAACGCCGGTGCCGGCCCGGCCACGCTCGCGCTTTTGATCGTGCTGACAGCCGCCGACATCGCAACCCCGCCCATGCTCGCGGCCGGCCTGCTCGCCGCGGCCATCGTGGAACTGACACGCGGCGCGCGGGAGTGGTTGACGCACATGCTCGAAACAACGGACCGATGACCAGCGTCACGGCTCCCGCTTCACCCCGATCTGTCGATACTTCTCGCGGTACTTCTTGTCGAGCACCGTCTGCTTGTTCGACAGGTCGATCTCGCGCCCGCGGATGAACGCCCGTTCGATCTTGGTTGTCAGTTCCAGCGGCGACCCATCGGTGATCAGCAGCGTCGCGTGCTTGCCCGCCTCGATGGATCCGAGCGTCCCACCCACGCCGAGCATCTTGGCGGGCGAGATGGTGATCGAGCGCTCCGCCGCCTCCACGGGCAGCCCGAACGCCACCGACATCGCCGCGTGATACGGCAGGTTGCGTTCGTGGGCCGGGTCATCGTTCGGCCCGCCCGTCGCCAGGCACCAGCGGATGCCCGCCTGTTCGAGCACGATGGGCAAGCGGTACGGTTCGTCGAACGCCGAGTCATCGCGCTTGGGGAAGCGCTGCGTCCCGCCCACGATCACACCGACATCGTGCCGCTTCAGCAGGTCCAGGCACGCCCCCGCATCACGCCCGCCGATGATCACCGGCTTCATCCCGAGCCCGATAGCCCACGACACCGCCGACTGGATCTGCTCGAGTTCCTCAGCGCGGATGAACACCGGCTCGCCGCGTTCGAGCACGCCGCGCATCGCCTCCCAGCGCAGGTCCGTCGGCACGCTGGCATCGGCCTTCTTTGCTTCGATGTACGCCTTGGCGGTGCGGAACGCCGAATCGATCGTGGTCAGCGACCGGGTCATCCGCTCCTTCTGCGCCTCGGCGGTCTCGGTGACCCACCAGCCGCGAGCCAGCCGCATCCCGGGCCAGTTCACCATCATGCCCACATCATCATCGACGGTCATGTTCTCCCATGTCCACCCTTCGAGCTCGATCACGCTCGCCCGCCCGGGGACCAGGCCGCCCAGCGGCATCACACCCACCGACAGGATCCCGTTGGTCCGCGTCACGGGCAATAGCGTCGAGTCCGGGTTCACCGCCACCGCGGCCCGCACCTCGGGGGTCACATCGCCCGTCTCGGCCATGTCGATCGTCGCCCGAGCCGCCTGCACCTCGATCAGCCCCATCTGCGTGTTGGCGCTCACGAGGCCGGGGTAGATGTGCCGGCCCTTGCCATCGATCACGCGGTTGGCCTGGTCAAACCCCGCGGGCATGCTCGGCATCGAGGCGAGCACCTCGCCGATCGTGCCATCGGTGTTGATCTTGACCGATCCTTCCTTGATCACCTCGCCCGCCATCGTGTGCACGGTGGCACCGACGATCCAGATCGGCTTGTCAGGGGCCGCGGCCTTGACCGTCAGGTCCTGAGCCACGCTCATCGCGCTCGCCGAACACAGTGCCACGACGCCTGCCACCACGTTCTTCCAATCGCCCATCACCATCACGCACATCCCTTCAAAGCTCGCACGCGATCGACTCGCGAATCCCGATTCTTCGACCCCGATGCCCGATGCCTGATGCCTGATGCCTTCCTACTGAGCAAACGCAGCGTGCACGCTGCACCCGCAGTCCCCGCACCGCGCCCGCACCGGATCGATCCCGTTCTGGATCATCCAGTGGAACTGCGCCTCGAGCGCTCGCCTCTGCGCAAGCTCCTGAGCCTCTTCCATGCCGCCATCACCGATGGGGGCGAGCCCCCACCCGCGGCCGCCGAGCATCTCCGTCGGCGGCGGACCATCCTGGCCGACCCCGCGCGGACGACGCCCGCCAGCCGGCCGATCCCCCTCGCTTGAAGGTTTCTCGCTCGCCGCTGGCTTGTCGAGCAGCTTCTTCATGATCCGCGCCCGGGTCGCTTCGTTGGCCTTGCGCAGCTCTGCATCGCGAGCGAGCGAGAAGTACTCGCGCCCGTCGATGTACGTCGCCTCGCACCGCGTCAGCGTGCTCAGCGGATCGCCGCTCCAGATCGCAAAGTCGGCATCCATCCCCGCGGCCAGCGACCCCATCATCTTCTCGACCGCGAGCTGCTTCGCCGGGTTCGCCGTGACGAACTTCAGCGCCTCGGCCAGGTCGACGCCGCCGTACTTCACGGCCTTGCCCGCCTCGTAGTTCATGCGCCGAGCCAGCTCATCCGAATCAGAGTTGAACGACACGACCACCCCCGCATCGTGCATGATCGACCCCGCGTACGGGATCGCATCGAAGACCTCCCACTTGAACCCCCACCAGTCGCTGAACGCCGATGCACCGATCGCCTGCTCGCGGATCGCCTCGGCGACCTTGTAGCCCTCGAGCACGTGCTGGAAGGTCCCGATCTTGAACCCGAAGTTTTTGGCGACGCGGCACAGCATCAGGATCTCATCCTGGCGGTACGAATGGCAGTGCACCAGCCGCTGGCCCGCGAGGATCTCGGCCATCGCCTCGAGCTCCAGGTCGCGCCGCGGCGGCACCCCCTTGGCCTTGTCGCCATCGCTCATCGCGTTCCACTTCGCCCACGATGCCGCGTACTCGCGCCCGGCGGTGAAGCGATCAACGATGTAGGTCTCGACACCCATGCGCGTCTGCGGGTACCGGCTATTGGCCTGCAGCCCCCAGTTCGACTGCTTGACGTTCTCGCCCAGAGCGAACTTGATCCCCGGGATCGCGCCGTCGATACGCATGTCATCGGGCGACTCGCAGCCCCAGCGGAGCTTGACCACCGAGTTCTGCCCGCCGATCGCGTTGGCCGACCCGTGGAGCTGGTTCGCCGCCGTCAGACCGCCCGCGAGCTCGCGGTACCAGTTCACCGAATCGGGATCGATCACATCAAAGATCCGCACCTCGGCCGTGCACGACTGCGTCCCCTCGTTCACGCCGCCCATGATGCCGGTGTGGCTGTGGCAATCGATCAGCCCGGGGGTTATGTGCTTGCCCGCCGCATCGATCACGACCGACCCATCGCGGAGCTTGATGGCCGGCGCATCGGCGGCCTTGTAGACCCCCGTCACCTTGCCGCCCTGAACGATCATCACGCCGTTCTCGATGATCCCGGCGGGCCCGCTGGTCCAGATCGTTGCGTTGCGGATCACCATGTCCTTCTGCGCCGGGACCGCGTCGTAGGCGTACGGGCCGAAGGGCAGCCCGAACTGCTCGGGGATCCCCGCGTAGCGGTTCGGATCGGGCTTGTCGTCTTCGTCCTTCTTGTCGTCCTTTTTCGCCCCGTCGCTCTTCGTCTCTTCCTCGCGCGTCGCGGCCCATGCCAGCGAAGCGCCGCTCACCGCGGCACCGCTCCCGCTCACCGCTGTATCGACAATGCCTGACAACGAGACCGGACCGGCCTCCAGTCCCAGAGCCGTCCCGTCGAGCACGAAGTCCAGCCGGTTCTCTTCCAGAGCGACGTTCCGCGCCTCGAACTTGCGCGTCGCATCCTTCTTCTCGTCCTTCGCCTCCGACTTCTTCTCTCCCTTGGCCTCGTCGTTGCCCGCTTCGGCGGCCGCCTCGGGCTTGGCCTCATCGCCACCTTCAGGATTGGCCGCGGGCTTGGCGCCCTCCTTCTCGGCTGCGACTTTCTTCTCGGCTTCCTTCTTGGCCTTCTCCTCCGCCTCACGCGTGCGGTCGGCATCGGTCGTCGGCCGCTCGAAGGTGATCTTGTTCTTCTTGGCGACCGTCAGCGTGCCCTCGATGGGCGTGCCGCCCAGGGCGGTGAACGATGCCTTCCACTTGCCCTCAAGCTCGACGCGAGGCTTTGCGTTCACCTCGTTCCGCACCCCATCGATCCACACATCGCGGATCTCCCGCTCCTTCTCGAAGAGCGACCCCTTCACCACCACCAGGCACGCCTTCTTGCCAGGCTCGATCGTTCCGAGCACGCGCGAGAGGCCCAGGATCTCCGCCGGGCGCGTCGTGAGCATCGCCAGCGCCCGCTCTTCGCTGAGCCCGGCGAGGATCGCCTCGCGGAGGTTCTTGAAGAAATCCTGTCCCTTGGGGAGCTTGCTGGTCGTGATCGCCGCAACAACGCCCGCCTTGTCGAGCCGGGCCGGGTTCGTGGGCGATGCCTCCCAGGCCATCATCTCGCGCAGCCCGATGCTGTCCCGCTCGCCGAGCGTCTTCACCTCGGGCTTCTCGGCGAACATCAGCGGCAGGATGATCGGCAGCCCGGCGGCCGCGACCGCCTTCTCGCGGCGGAACTCGGTGCCGTTGCCCACGATGATCGCCCGGCGATCAAACTCCTTGGCGATCTTGGCGGCCCGCAGGATGTCCTGCTCGTGCGAGACATCGAACATCAGCGGGGCCGGATCGGCGAGGGCCACGCCCGTATCGCTCGGCGCGGGGCGCTCGGACTTGCTCGGGTCCGCGCTGTACGCCTCGGTCGCCCGGGCGTGCCAAGGCGCATCGGCGAGCGTCTGACGCACCAGAGCGATCGCTCCCATCTTGGATGAGGGGTACCGGTCCTCGCCGCCCCCCTGGGGCGAGTCGATGCTGACCGTTTGGAAAGCGCGGCGCACGAGCACAGGAGCGGGCTCGTCGGATGTATCGGGCTTCTCTCCCAGCATCACCACCGCGCCGAAGCCACGGAACACGCCCCCTTTGGGAGCGATCGCAGCCGCGGCGAAGCCCTGCTCGCGCAGCTTCTTGCGAGCATCCTTGTCCAGCCCGGCCCCGTCGAGCGCGGAACGCTCGGCCATCACATGCTCGTTCCAGTGCCGACCGGGGTTCGTGCTCTCGGGCTTGGGGGCATCGACCGGGGCGTAGGCCTCGACCAGCCCGGCGTAGACCGTCAGCCCGGTGCAGTCCCACACCCGCGCGCCCGTCGGAGGCGCCGCTCCGGCGCTCACGCTCACGATCACGCCGTCCCGGAAGACAATGGTCGCGTCCTCCACCACCTCGCCGGGCTTGGTCACCGCCTTGGCGTGAATGATCGCGTGCCATCCCGGATCGATCCGTCGCGGGCCGTTGGTCGGCTCGGCGGGCTGGGCCTGCGCCGGAGCGCTCAGCCACCCCGCCGCGGCAAGAACCGCCGCAAAGCACACCGACAGAACCAGCCCGAACCGGCGACGCAGATTGTCATGCAGCATGGCGCAAGCGATCCTTGAACCTCCCGGCGGCGGCCAGACTACCGCCGAGAAGCAGAAATCGCTCTACCAAACCCGCGAAATTCAGCGAGAAACAAGATCCCCCAGCCGGGGCTGGCTAGTTCCCGCCCTGGATCACATCGTCCGTGCGATCGATCGTCGACCAGTCCACATCCCCAGACCCTCCCCACGATGCGGGCAGCGCGGTGCCTTTGGGAAGGTAGCGGTACTCAAACTGCTGCCTCGACCTGTTGGCCAGGAAGAAGCTGTCAATGCCCGCGGACTGCAGCACGAAATCGCCGAGCGGGGTCGATGCCGCGGGCTCGTCGCCCGGCGCGCTGGCATCGGCAAAGGACGGGTTGCCCAGGAGCGCGTTCATGGTGCGCAAAAGCTGGGTATCGCCGGTCAGTTCACCCAAGGCGCTCTCGCGCCGTTGCAGCGGCGCACCGAGATACCCGTGATTTGAACGCCAGTAAAAGAGCGACTGAGGCGCGGCAAGATTGCTGATCGCCGGGGCATTGCGGCCCGCGATCGCAGGGGGCGGGCTGGTGCCCGCCGCTTCGTTCTTAACCCACAGCAGCACCGGCTTGCCCCACGAGTCGATGAGGTCGGGCATCTGGTATCGCGCGGTGTTGGTGAAGATGTCCGCGGTGCCGTCCTGATCCGTGCCGGGCCGTGCGGGCGCGAGCCCGCTCACGCCCTGCTGCCAGCCGCCTTGCGCGACATCGGCGCCGGCTTCGTTCCTGTTCCCGGCACCGGCGAACTTCGCTCCCAGGTTCAAGAACCCGGGCCCGTCCTCGCCGCCGACGGCGAGCGAGTTGATCCGGACCGTCTTGCCCGCGATGGTGAGCTCGAACACACCCGGAGCACCGAGGTCCCAGTCCTGGGTCTGATTCGCTGACTTGAGCCCCCCCGCGAGGTCGAGCAGCGCGTTCTCCATCGCGGTGAACCCGGTGTCGTTGCTCGACTGTCCCAGCTCCGCCTGGCTGAAGAAGCCGGGCAGGCGGTTGTTCTGGGCTCGGAACTGATTCACCGATGTCGAGAAGGCGGTCATGAGGCTGGTGGTCGCGGTCTTGCGCGCGCTGTTGCGCGCGTTGCCCATCACCGGGATCAGGATCCCGATCAGAACCCCGATGATCGCGATGACCACCAACAGTTCGACCAGTGTGAAGGCGCTGACTTTGGCGGCGTGGTTCGAACCAGTTGGCCGCGCGGTGGGGGCGTGCGTCATCGCAGGTCGCTCCGGTTTCGTTCCAAGGCACCCAAGGGACAGGAAACCTGCCCGGCGGGTAGTCCCGACGCCCGCCGCCATCAAAAGGCGACGCGACAACGCCGGCGGCCCCGAAGGGCCGAGTCTACCACCCCGCCCACCCTTTCCTTTCGTCCCGCATCGCCCGGGGGTTCCCGGCGACGCGGCAACGCAAGCCCCGGTTGAACAACCATTTACGTCTGCCGACCGGTTTCTCGGGTCCGTCACTGCCGTTCCGGGCTCGTTCGAGCCACGCCAGCGACAGAGTCTGCGTCACTGCCGCCGGAAGACCCCTCGGATCCGTTTCACGGGGGGCGAGTTGTCATCGAGGAACTCATCCACCCGCGAAATCGCTCCCAGACCGCAGCCTTCCATCAGCGCTGTTAACTCGTTGACGGTGAAAGCAAACGGGGGCCCTTCCAGCGTTTCCAGCGGCACGTGCGGTTCACGCCCGCGACAGACCGCCACCAGCATCCCGCCCCGGGGCGACAGCATCGAGGCCATCCCCATCGCCAGCGAACCCCGATGCCGGGGCGGCAGGGCCTGCAACGTGTGAACTTCAACCACCAGGTCGAACCTGTTCCGCAGACGAGCGGGCATATCGAGCAGATCGGCCACGACGAACATGTCGGCGTGATCGGCGTGCATCTGCTTGGCCCAGTGGATCGCCGTCGGGCAGGCATCGAAGGCCACCACGTCGTAGCCGCGCTCGCGCATCTCGACCGCATCATTCCCCAGACCACATCCGACCACCGCGACGCGGGCGCCGCAGCGGATCAGAGCGGGCGCTTCAGCGTTCAGCCAAGAAACCAGCCACGGGCAGGGCTTGCGGTGGGCCCAGGGGACCTTCTTGGGATCGCCGCCCGCATCACGGTAGATCGCTTCGAATCGTTCGAGCCACGAGCCGACCTCCGCATCCGGACACGCCAGCGGCTTGGCTTCCACCCCGGCTCCCGAAATCGTCCCCACGCGCGAATCCACGAGCGAGGAATCAGTCATTCGAGAATCCGAGAGCGCGGCGGATGCCATGAGAGGCTCCTTCTGTGAGTTCCGCGAGCCGCTGCAACACCCCAGCGAACCGGCTCGCGGCAGTGATCGCCCGAACGAACACCCCCGTCTTGGCACCTTGACCCCCTGCCAAGGACGCCCTTTTGCCCGTCGGACCAAACACCGAACTTCTCCAGCCTACCTATGACGGGGAGTCAAAGTCCATCAGAATCTGCGAAACACCTCCCGAAAACCTCCGAATCGACCGCGCAACTCTTGCCGCTAGCAGATGTTGCCTCGAACTAACCACGCTCGAGGGCCCGCGCGATGACCCGCCGCCCGCCTCTGGGCCCGGAGACCTGCTCCTTCACTTGCCCCCCCGGGCGGAAGGGGGCATAATCTTCTTCCTTCGCTCTGACCGGTCAGGTGGGCGGCCTGTGATGGTCGCCGACCGGAACGGAGCGATGTTCAACCCGCTGCCGCCGGCCCCGGTTCGCTCTGCGAATCACCCGGTGCCACCGAGCCGACCGGCTCGAAGGAGATTGTTTCGCATGGCTCACTCGAACTCGGCTCGGAAGCGCGTCCGGCAGAATGCCAAGCGTCACGCGTACAACCGCTGGCGTCTGCGCGACCTGCGCGACTCTTTGAAGGCGCTGGAGGACAAGTTCCTTCACGCGGACTACAAGGAGACCGAGTCCGCCTTCCGCGCTGCCTGCCAGCTTCTGGACAAGACGGCGGGCAAGGGCGTGATCCACAAGAACACCGCCGCCCGCAAGAAGTCGCGCCTGGCCAAGCGCCTCAAGGCCAAGAACCTCACCGGCGCGACCGGCGCTCCCAAGAAGTAAGCGGCCTTCCCTCGATCAAACCCCGAGCCCGCAGATCCCGGTCCGCGGGCTTGGTTGTTTTTCAAGAATGTTCACCGGCCGCGGTGCTGTTCGCTGGCTCGGCGCTCCCCTACCCTAGGCGCAGGTGTCCAGACCGGTGCGAGAGGATGAGAGACGGCGGGCGCTGGAAGCTCCACAGCGCGAACGGGCCCCCGCGCCCCTCATCAGCGAGCCCGGGGGCTACGCGTACTGGTCGACGCGCCCGCTGCATGTGCTCGTCTTCCTGCTGCCGCTGATCCTGGTCTACGAGATCGGATCGGGGCTGTACCTGTCCCAGAACGGGCAGGCGATCAAAACGATCCGGGCCGAGCGGATCCTGTCATCGTTCTTCGAGCTGTTCGGCGCGGGGGGGCTCTACCTGCCCGGGATCGTGCTGGTCGTGGTGCTGCTGCTGTGGCACATCCTCTCGCGCGACAGATGGCGCATTCATTGGCAGGCGCTGCTGGGGATGATGGTCGAGGCGGTGGTGTGGGCGATCCCGCTGCTGGTGCTTGGCCAGATCATGCAGCGCGCGTTCCACGGCGAGCCCGCGGTTTTCGCGGCGATCGGCCACGCGGCGGTGCCGCAGCCCGGCGCGGGCGCGGCGGTGTCGGGGCTGTCGATGCTCTCGATGCCCGCTCGGGCGACCATCAGCATCGGCGCGGGTATCTACGAAGAGCTGCTGTTCCGGCTGGTGGCGATCGCGCTGTTCCACACGATCGCGGCCGACCTGCTGCGCATCCGCGACGGGGCCGCGAAGGTGATCGCGGTCTTCGCCGCCGCCGTGGCCTTTGCGCTCTACCACGACATCATGCTCCCGGGCGGCGGCCTGGATCCCGGGCGGCTCGCCATCTACACCCTGGCCGGGCTGTATTTCGGGACGGTGTACATCCTGCGCGGCTTCGGAATCGTGGTCGCGGTGCACGCCTTGTACGACCTGGCGGTGCTGGTGCTGCTGCCGGGGTAGGAAGAGAAAGGGCCAAAGAGCAAAGTGCCAAATCGCAAAGTGCAGGCGCGTCAATCCGTGTCTGCCTTCATTTGCACTTTGGCGCTTTGCTCTTTGGCCCTTTTGTCCGCAGCCCCCGTACACTTCCGATCATGCCTCCTGATAAAGCGACCAGATCCATCGAGACCGTCGAACCCGTGGGGATGCGCGTTCTGATCCGCAAGGATGAGGACAAGAAGCAGACCAAGGCGGGACTGCACCTGCCCGACAAGGTCGAGATCCCCACCCTCACCGGGCGGATCGTGGCGATCTCGGCCCAGGTGGACGAGGACAAGAACTACCCGATCAAGCAGTACGACCGCGTGCTCTTCCACCCCAAGCACGCCGTGCCCGTGGACTTCGAGGGCGACAACCGGCTGTTCGTGGTCCCGGTGGAGGATGTGGTGGCGGTCTTCCGGCGGGAGGGGAGTTGATGCGTTCACCACAAAGGTCACAGAGAGCACCGAGGGAGGAGCTTGGTGGTCTGCGGATCGGTTTGGACCCTGGTGCATGACAACTGTGGTCCGTTGCCATTGACTTCACACAACTCTTCTCTCTGTGCTCTCTGTGTTCTCTGTGGTGAAACCCAACATGACCCCGCAAGCGTTCATCGAAGTGCTGCGAAAACCTCTGGCGGAGCTGCCGCACGAGCTCGAAATGGTGCCGCTGCCGGGCCGGTTTGATGTGACCCTGAGGCCCCCCGGGAGCAAGAGCATCACCAACCGGGTGCTGTTGCTGGCGGCTCTGGCGGAGGGGGAGTCCGAGATCACCGGGGCGCTGCTGGATGCGGACGATGCCCGCGTGATGATCGAGGCTCTGCGCTCGCTGGGGGTGGGGGTTGAGATTGATGAAGGCAGGCCCATCGCTGCCGCTCCGGGCTCGTTCAAGCCAGAGTCATCTCCGAACGAGCCCGGAGCGGCAGCGACGGGCCCAATCATCCGCATCAAGGGGGCGGGCGGGCGATTCAAGGGCAACCGCACGATCAACCTGAAGAACGCCGGAACAGCGACACGGTTTCTCACCGCCGCCGCGTGCCTCGCCGACGGGCCCGTTGTGATCGATGGCAACGACCGGATGCGCCAGCGCCCGATCGGCGAACTGGTCGGCATGCTGCGCTCGCTGGGGATCACGGTCGATG
>JBIPMO010000293.1:0-3936 GCA_044369085.1 Phycisphaerales bacterium | reverse complement strand
AGCCCGAGCTCGCACTCGTCCGCCCGCTCCAGCCCGGCGAGGCCCGCAGCAAGAGCATCAAAGAGCCCCGCGTGCGGGTCGTGGTCGAGCACGGCGTGAAAGGTCGCATCGGCCAGATACATCCCCGCGTGGTGCGCACGCAGGTCCCGCCGCGGCCCCCAGTAGACCTCGGAAAGATCCCACTCCGTCAGCGTCGCCAGTTCGCTGCCGGGCTTGGAAATGAACGCGACTTCTCCCCGCGTGAGAGGCTCGAACCCTCCGCCGAAGCGGCTGGTGACGCGGCGAGACCCCTTGCCGAGCCCGCGCAGCATGCCCGCCTGACGGCAGAGCATCGCCACTGTCTGCGACGTCTCCGAAAAGTCCCAGCACCGCAGCACGATCGCGTTGTCACGGGTCGAAGGCACCCACCAAGCGTAACCGACCCGAGCGAAGCATCGCCGCGCTGCGAACCCACATCTGAGATCTCGGATCTCGGATCTCGGATCTCGGATCTCGGATCTCGGATCTCGGATCTCAAATTTCAGATTTCAGATCTCGAATCTAGAACTACTGATTCCGGGTTTCCGCCGCCCGCCGCCTGCCGACTGATGCCCGATTCCTGATGCCCGATCCCTGATCCCTGATCCCCACGTCGTGCTCCCCCGCGAACCTCACGCAGCCATCTTCCTCAGCTCGCTGAAGAAGTTCTGAACGAACGAATCCGAGGCGTCCTCGAGCATCAGCGCCTTGCGGAGGCTATCGGGGGTGCATGTGGATGTCTCGATTTCTTCCGATGACAAGCGGATGCCCGCGTTGTCGGCGATGTACACCTTGACCTTCGTCCCCGCGCCCTTCTCCGCCTCAAGGACCAGTGCGCCGGTATCGAACCGCAGCGTCGGGCTCGCGGCGTTGTGTTCCGCCGCCTTGGCCGCCTCGATCAGCTGCACATCTGTATCCGACATCTCCTTGCTCGCCGCGGCCAGGATCGCCTCGATCGATGTGGTGTCATCCAGCAGGTGCGCGAACATCTCGCGGGCCGCCTTGAAGTCCGCGGCCGCGTCCTTCAGGGTCCGCTGCACGATCGCCGCATCGAGGCCCAGCAGGTTCTTGGCCATCCCGCCCATGTCCGGGCGTGCCGGCGCGCCGGGCTCGGTCGACAGCGTCATCGATCCCACGAAGTACCCCACCGCGTGCAGGATCGATTCCGGGTTCTTCGTGTCCATCTTCTCGGGCCGCGTGTGGTGCATCGCGATCGGCTTGTTCAGCAGGTCGGGCAGCTTCCACATCTTGCACAAGGACGCGATCACATCCACGTGCGTGAACTCGAGGTTGTTGAACTCGCCCAGGAACTGCGCCAGCGGCGTCGCCTTGGGGTCCACCACCCTGGCGTGCGGCTCGCCGGCCAGCTTGCCCATCATGGGCAGGCCGGCGTCGAGCATGAGCCCGACGATGAACGCCTCGCCCGTGATCTTGCGGTCAAAGTGCTCCGTCAGCCGGAAGGCGGCCCAGGCTCGAAAGACCGAGTTCGCCCACACCTTTCGCATCGAGAAGTCGCCGGTGTCCTTGGCGGCGGCCTGGGACAGGTGGAAGCCCAGCGCCATGGCCTTGAGCCTGTCGAGGCCGAGCAGGATCATCGCCCGCTGCAGCTGTGTCACGGGCTGCCGCTGGGCGAAGAGCGCCGAGTTGGCGGTCCGCAACAGGCGAGCCGTCAGCGCCTGATCGCTCTGCACCACTTCGACAAAGTCCTTGATGGTCGCGTTGCGGTTCCCGACCAGCTGCACAACTTTGACGGCGACCTCGGGCAGCGTGGGCACGCTGCTGTCGCCCAGGCGACGCATCAGGTTCTGGTGCAGTTCCTCGACCTCGCGAGCGGAAATCTCTTTACGGATAGGCAAGCGTGAATCTCCCCTGTGTTGGTTCCTGAACACACATCGGCGCGTGTCGGCGGGTTGCTGAGGCCATCGGTGATCTGCCTCCACCCTGCGCCGGAAGGAGCGCACCAGCCCTCGCGACCCCGCTCCGCCGCACCGCCCGAATCACACGGCACAATGTCCGCCAAAGATCCGGTGAATCCCCGAAATCCGGCCTCGCGCCGCTACACTTCCGGACGATGCCCCGCCCAAGAAAAGATGCCAGCTCGACGCCCGCGCCCGAGAACGCGGCGGCCCCGATTCCGGCTCACACCGGATCTGCCGCGGCGGGGCCGGTAACCGCGATCACCACACCCACCTCGCGCCCGCACACGCTCACGCGCATCCTCGCACTGATGAACCAGAAGGGCGGTGTCGGGAAGACCACCACCGCGGTCAATCTCGCGGCGGGGCTCGCCGCCGCGGGCCGCTCGACCCTCCTGATCGATCTGGACCCCCAGGCGCACACCACCCTGCACCTGGGCGTCGAGCCCGGCGAAGCATCCGCCAGCGTCTACGACATCCTGCTGGACCCTGCCATGGCCTCACAGGCGGTGATTCAGACCCGCCCCAACCTCGCGCTCATCCCCAGCACCACCGACCTGGCGGCCGCCGAGAGCGAACTCGCGGGCGTGCCCGACCGCCAGCAGCGCATGGTCCGCGCCCTCGAGCCGCTCAAGCAGCGCTTCGAGTTCATCCTGATCGATTGCCCGCCCTCGCTCGGGCTGCTCACGCTCAACGCGCTCGCGGCGGCGCGTGAGGTCATCGTCCCGATGCAGGCTCATTTCCTCGCCTTGCAGGGGGTCGGCAAGCTCCTGGAGACGGTGACGCTTGTCGGCCGGGCCGTGAACCCGCGCCTGCGCGTCAGCGGCGTGATCCTGTGCATGCACGAAGAGACCACGCGTCACGCCCGCGAGGTGGTGGCGGATATCGAGTCGTTCTTCCAGCGGTCGCGCGAGCAGGATGTGGCCTGGCGCGGGGCCCGCGTTCACCGCCCGCCGGTCCGCCGCAATATCAAGCTCGCCGAGTGCCCCTCGTTCGGCAAGACGATCTTCGAGTACGCGCCAACCTGCCCGGGCGCTGCCGACTACGCCGCCCTCGCGGGTGAACTCATCGCCGAGTGGGACGCGCTGCTGGCGCGCCGCATCGGCGATGGGCCGCTCCCGGCCGTCAGCGTGCGGTCCGCGGCCGCCCAGCCGGTGAGCCCGTGAGAACGGTCATCCGCGTCGCGTGGGTCATCTACGCTCTGGGCCTGTGCACCGCCACCCATCTGCCGGGGGTGGTCATCGATGGACCGATCCCGCGGACGGATGTCGTCATCCACCTCGTGTGCTTCGGCGGCTGGACCGCTCTTTTCATCGCCTGCGGCTTCTTCGGCGTGCCGCTTTCGCGGCACAACATCCTGCGCTCGTGGGGCATCGCCGCGGTCTACTGCATCATCGACGAGTTGACCCAGGGCATCCCAGGCCTCAACCGCATCGTCGACCCGCTCGACGCCGCGGCCAACCTCGCGGGGACCATCATCCCGATGCTGATCGCTCTCGGCTTCAGTCATGCGCGCAAGTCAAAGCTCACACTGAAGTCCTGACGCGGGGCGGTCCTCAGAGCTCAACACCCCGCGCCAGCACCTGCCGAAGCTCGCGCACGATGCCTTCGTTGGCGGGCGGGAACTCGTGCTCGTCGAGCCGTTCCAGCGGGCACCAGCGGTGCTCGGCGACGTGCAGGTTCGCCGGCTCGGGGGAGTCGGTCCTCATGCGGCAGAGCCTCGGGTGCAGCCGCACCGTCCCGTGCGGATAGGTGTGGATAACTTCTGAGAGCGTTCCGATCACATCCACCAGGACCCGAACTTCCTCCGAAAGCTCCCGACGGACGCAGTCATCGATCCCCTCCCCGGGCTCGGCCTTTCCGCCCGGGAGTTCCCAGTAGCCACCGAACACGGTGTCATGCTTCCGCCGCGTGACCAACAGTTCGTACCCGGGCGGTTGTACGGCCCCAGCTGTTGTGGTCTTGTTCGGTGGATGGCGGAGCACAATACCTATGCCGACAT
>JBIPMO010000059.1:0-13434 GCA_044369085.1 Phycisphaerales bacterium | reverse complement strand
GACACCGCGGCGAGCGGGGGTGTTGCTCAGATGTCTGTCGGCTCGCTCAGCCGCCCGTCGCGGCGGCCAGTGCGTCATCGATCTGCTGGGAGTACTGCGAGGCTCGCGCCTCCAAGAGCGCATCAAAGCGAGAGAAGTGGGTGTCGAGGCTGCGGATGCGAGCCTCGCCATCGGGCTGGCGGCTCAGCTTGACGTTGGTGGCGGTCTGGGTGCGGCCCGCGGCGGCGATCATCTTGGTGGCGGTGGCGTTGATCGTTGCCTTGGCGCGGGTGGCGATGGTGTTCGCCGCGATCGGGTTCGTGGCGGCGACCTTGTTGATCTGTGTGATGGTGGCGGCCACGAGGCGAGCGGTCCGCGTGTTGTAGGCGGCGTACTGCGCATCAAGCCGAGCGGCGGCCTGCGTCACGGCGGCGTTCTGCGTCGCCTGAGCCATGGCGGTGGGGGCGGCCGTCAGGGTCGTCAGGCCGATCACGGTCGAGGCAAGAAGAGTCCGGAAACGCATGGTGAGTACCTCCTCTGTCGCGCGGTGGCGCGGCAATGTTCAGTCCTGCCATCGGCCGCGCTGCCCGTGCGCGTGAGCCCACCGAGCGCTGCGGATCGCGCTGCGAGCAGTTGTGAGGGGTGGGGGATGAGAGCGCCGGGGGGCGAGCGGCTCGCGGAGGAATTATCACCCCGCGTGACGCTGCGGCCTGTGCCGAAGGGCTAGAGCGTGACGGTCATCAGCCCGGCGGGGGCCGCCGTCAGCCCGGCGCGGGCCAGGATGTCGCCGAGCACGCGGGCATCACGCTCGTTGAAGGCACCCACCTCCCACGAGTCGACATCCAGCACGCCCCAGCACGCGCCGGCCGGATCAAAGAGCGGGATGACCACCTCGCTCTTATCCCGAGGATCGCAGGCGACATAGTCGGCCCCGAGCACAGCGACATCGCGGACGACGATGCCCCGCTGCTCGCGCCAACCGCGCCCGCACACACCGTGAAGCCCGATGGGCGAGCAGGCGGGCTTGTTCCTGCACGGGCCCAGGAGCATCTCCTGCGGCCCGACGATTCGACCATCTTCCATCGACTGCCCGGCGCCGAGGTAGAAGCCGATCCAGGAGACTCCTTGCGATGCGAGCACATCCCAGAATGAATCGGTGAGCAACCGCATCAGCTCGAAGCGTGATCCGTGCACCGGGATGTTGATGCGAGCGTAGTCGCGGAGAGCCGGTGCGGAGTTCAACGGTTGTGCCGAGCTCTGGGACATGGTGCAAGGGTATGCAGCGCCGCAAAACGGAAAGCGCCCAAGCATCAAAGACACCCGGGCGCTCGTGATTGCCTGAAAGTTGTCGGGCCGGCTCGCGCGATCAGAGCGTGGCGCTGGTGTAGGGCAGGAGGCCCATGAAGCGGGCCCGCTTGACGGCCTGGGCCAGCATGCGCTGCTCGGAGGCGGTGGTGGAGAGACGCTTGCGGCCGTAGACCTTGCCGTTGGGGCTCATGCAGCGGCGGAGGTTCTCGACATCCTTGTAGTCGACGTACTCGACTTCCTTGCCGCTGGTCTTGGTCACCTTGGTCTTGGTCGTGCCGAAACGATTGAACTGCGACATCGTGCGTGAATCCTCGTCTTGGACGTGAGGCCCGGCGGCTGGGGGGACCCACACGGATCCCTACCCGTGGTCCGGGCGACGGGGGAGGGGAGTATAGCCGGGATCCAGCCGGGTGGAAAGCAGCTCGCAGCGCACTGCCCGCCCGGGCGAATGCCGGGCTAGAACTGCCGCTTCACGACCGCATCGGCGATCGAGAGCAGCGTTGCCCGAGCCGGAGAGTCGGGGAGTTCGCTCGCGATCAGGGCCTTGGCCTGATCGACCAGCGACTGGGCGGTGGCGCGGGCGAAGTCGAGCGAGCCAGTGGGGGCGAGCATGTCGGCGAGGCCGGCCCGCTTGCCGTTGACGCCAGCGCCATCGCGCAGACGGGCCTCGGCGGCTTCGCGTTCGCGGCTCGCGAGCGATTCAAGGTGGTGAATGATCGGGAGGGTCAGCGTGCCCTTGGCCAGGTCGCGGCCGACCGACTTGCCGACGATGCGCTCATCGCCGACAAGGTCGAGCAGGTCATCCTGGATCTGGAAGGCAACACCGAGCAGGCGGCCGAACTCGTGGAGCCGCGCTGGGAGCCGCAACGTGGAGCGCTCGCCCGCGTGGCTTTCGAGGCCGGCGTGCGTCGCGCCCAGCTCACAGGCGACCGCGATCAGCGCGGCCGTTTTGCGCTCGATGATGTCGTAGTAGGTTTCGCGCGAGACGCGCAGGTCACCGCGGTGATGATTCTGGAGCATCTCGCCCTCGCAGACGATGCTCGTCACTTCGCCCACGCGCAGAGCGGTCCGCTGGCTTTCGAGCCCCGAGCAAAGGTGGAAGGCCTTGGAGATCAGGTAATCGCCAAGGATGACGGCGGCCTCGTTCCCGCGACGGCGGTTGACGGTGTCGCCCCCGCGGCGGACATCGGCCTCATCGAGCACATCATCGTGCACTAGCGTGGCCATGTGGATCATCTCGACCACGGTCGCCGCGATGATCTGGTCCTCGCTGAAGTCGGGCTGATCGGGGTTCGCCGCCTGCGCACACAGCAGCAGCAGGGTCGGGCGGAGCATCTTTCCCCGGTAGCGCTCGACATGCCCGACGAGCTCGGCAACGGGGGCGATGGGGGTGTCGAGCTGGAGCCTGAACCGCTCTTCAACGCGAGCCAAGCCGTGGGCAACGGCGAGCGAGAGGCTGTTCTGTGACGGAGCGATGGTCAAGATCGCGTGCATCGTACCGGAGGGTAGGCTGGGTGAAGCGGAGTTGCCAGAAGTTTCAGAAAAAAATGAAATGTGGCGTTCAGGCCGGCCCATGAGCCGAATTGCGCGTCTGTCCGCCTTGCCGAATGCCGGCCACGGTCGAGGTCGAACGGGGCATGAATCTCAGTTGCGTGCATGACTCCGCTTTTGTTGGATCAGTTCGCGCATCCTGATGGAGCACGCGTGTCCGGAGCAGGTCTTCGCTGACACGCTAGAACACCGCGCACGAGCACATCCCACCCGTGATCGAGTCGTGGCCCAGCGGGCCGTGGGCGCTCAGGCCGTGGGCGCAGGCTTGGCCGATGGCGAGCCTTGTTTGTTCCTTCGATGAGCCCGTCGTGGCGGTGCTTGGTGAAGGTGCGCCGAAGCCTTGGTTCTGGTAGCCGCCGAACTTGCTCGCGGGTGACCAGCCCGGCGACACCGGGAGCGGTGGGGGGGCGAGGCGGGCGTGGGCGGCGGTGGCGTAGACGATCTTGCCGCCGACGCAGGTGAGGTGGCTCTCGATGCCGCGGATCTCGTCTTCGGGGATGTCGAAGTAGGCCCTGCTGAGCAGGGCGAAATCGGCGAGCTCGCCCGGGACGATGCCGCCCTTGGTTGATTCCTCGCTGCTGCACCAGGCGCTGCCCTTGGTCCACAGGCGCAGGGCCTCGTGGCGCGAGAGGCGGTTGGATGGCCCGTACATCTGGATGCCGCTGAGGCTGCGCCCGGAGACGAGCCAGTGCAGGCTGAGCCAGGGGTTGTGCCCCGCGACGCGGGTGGCATCGGTCCCACCGCCGATGGGGACGCCCGCTTGGAGCATACGGCGGAGCGGGGGGCTCTCGGCGAGCGTGTCCGACCCGTAGCGATCACGGAACCACTCGCCCTGATAGATGAGGCGGTGCTGGACGGCGAGCCCGCCGCCCAGGGCCTTGATGCGGTCGATATCGCGGGGTCGGATGGTCTCGGCGTGGTCGATGATGAAGCGCATCTTGCCGGGCCCGAGCGGGCGGTCGAGCTCGGTGTTGACGCGCTCGATGACGTTCATGAAGCGCTCGATCGACTCGCCGTAGGTCGCGTGCAGTCGGAAGGGGACGCGGCTCGAGAGGACCATGCGCAGAGCGGCGGCGAGCTCATCCTCCATGGCGGGGGCGAGGTCGACGCGCGGCTCGAGAAAGTGCTCGAAGTCGGCGGCCGAGGCGGTGATGTTCTCGCCCGCGCCCCAGAGTCGATAGAAATCATCGCCATCGCCGGGCCGAGCGCGGGCCATCCACGCTCGCATGTCGGCGAGTTCCTGGCCTGCTCGCTGGTTGAAGATGTTGTAGGCGATGCGGACGGTCATCAGCCCCTCGCGGTGGAGCTGGTCGATGATCTGGTAGTCCTGCGGGTAGAACTGGAATCCCCCGCCCGCGTCGATGGCGCTGGTGACGCCAAGCCGGTTGAGCTCGCGCATGAACTGGCGGGTGCTGTTGGCCTGGTCCAGAGGGTCGAGCTTGGGTGCGGCGGCGATGATCTCGAGCAGGATGCGGGGCGAGGGTTTGGCCATGACCACGCCCGTGGGTGTGCCATCCTTGGCGCGCTCGAAGGCAGCACGGGGCGGATCGGGGGTGTCCTTGGTGTACCCCAGGGCTCGCAGCGCGGCGGCGTTGAGCAGGAAGCGGTCGTAGAGGTGCAGGATCATCACCGGCGTGTCGGGCGCGGCGGCGTTGAGCTCGGCGATGGTGGGCAGTCGGCGCTCGACGAACTGGAACTCACTGAACGCGCCGATCACGCGCACCCACTGCGGGGCGGGGGTGCGCTCGACCTGCCTGCGGAGCATGCGCATCGCTTCGGCGAGGCTCGGGACTCCGTCCCAGCGGAGTTCGAGGTTGTACTGCAGCCCGCCGCGGATGAGGTGGAGGTGGCTGTCGTTGAGCCCGGGGATGACGGTGCCGCCGCCCGCATCGATGATCCGAGTGTTCGGGCCCGAGAGGCGCATCACCTGCCGGTCGGTCCCGGTGGCGATGAAGCGACCATCGCGCACGGCGAAGGCCTCGACCATCCGGTCGCGGGCATCAACGGTGGCGACGCGGCCGTTGCGCAGGATGAGGTCGGCAGGGCGCGTATCGCCCGCCAGTTGTCCCCCGGCTTCCTCGGGCCGCGAAGCGCAGCCGAGCTGCGCCGCGGCGACGGCGGCGGAGGTGTAGAGCACGAAGTCGCGTCTGGACATGGGGCTCCGCGGCATGCTGCATGCTCCTTGCGATCCGGGCCGTTTGGGGATGCAAAGGCGGTCCGCGCGGTGGGGCGCGGCCCGCCGAGGGTCTGGTGCGCCGGGCGGGCTACTTGCCCTTGGCGCTCTTGGTGTGGAAGGCGTGGCTGTTGTAGATCTCGGCGTAGGAGGGGAAGTGCTCGACGAAGAGCTGGGCGCTGGCAGCGCCGGCGGGGTTGCGCCAGTCGCTGAGGAGCTCGCAGGAGAGGGCGAACCATGTCCCGATGATGGCCCCGGCATCCTGCATGCGCATCAGAGAGGCTTCCTGGGTTGCCGGGCTCATGCTGCCCGAGGCGTCGACGACGACGTAGACCTCGTAGCCCGCATCGAGCGCCGAGAGCGCGGCGAAGGCGACGCACACATCGGTGGTGATGCCCGACATGACGATCTTCTTGCGACCTGTTTTCTGGATGGCGGCGACGAAGTCGGCGTTGTCCCAGGCGTTGATCTGCCCGGGGCGCGAGATCATCGGCGCGCTCGGGAACATGCCGAGCACCTCGGGGATGAAGGGGCCGTTGGGGCCGGTCTCGGCGCTGGTGGTGAGCACGACGGGGACGCTATGGATCTTCGCGAGCTTGCCCAGGCCGACGACGTAGTTCTTGTACGTGACGGCGGTGGTGTCCTCGACGAGGTTCATCAGGCCGGTCTGGTGATCGATGAAGGCGAACACGCAGTTGTCGGGGGTCCAGCGCTCGCGCTTGCCGCCCGGGGCCCAGGTCTTGATCGAGACGGGCCCGCCTGACGCGGCGGCGGGCTGCGCGTTCGCGCTGCCGGTCCCGGCGCCGGAAGCCAGGAAGAGGCCGGCGGCGGCGCCGACCGCAAAAATGGCCAATGCGGAAGAGACGACGGGTGCCTTCATTGTGGACTCCTGGAATGACGCGGCACGGGGCCGCGGTGGATGGGTCGCCGCGATGGCCAACATCGCGCGTGGCGCATAATCTCGCCCAAAGCCGACGCAAACGCAACGCGGTCGGCTCGCTGAAGCGAGTTGAATCGCGCTGAGGATCGCCTTCATCGAGGCAGGGGTTGGTCCCTCACCGCTTGGCTTTGAGCCACGCGTGCAGCTTCTTCGCGGTCCACGTGTTCACGCAGTGCGGCGCCGTCAGGCCGCCACGGCGAGCGGTCTGCACTCCGTAGCGAATGTTGTCGAAATCTTCCGAGCGGTGGACATCGCAATCGATGGCGATGAGGGTCTCCGTGCCGCTGCCCTCTTTGCCGCCGGCGTCGAGGGCGGCTCGGATGTGCGCATCGCGCAGGTCCAGCCGCAGCCAGTTGGCGTTGATCTCAAGAGCCACGCGGTTCTCCGCGGCGGCCCGGGCGAGGGCGCGGATGTCGGGGTAGAAGCCTTCGCGCTTGTTCACGATGCGGCCGGTCGGGTGCCCGATGATGTGCACCAGCGGGTGCGAGGCCGCTCGGACCAATCGCGCGGTGGCGACATCGGGCTCCTGCTTCAGCGAGGCGTGGGGCGAGGCGACCACGATGTCGAGCAGCGCCAGCAGGTCATCGTCGTAGTCGAGCGATCCATCGGCGAGGATGTCGACCTCCGACCCCGCGAGGATGGTGATGTCCTTCCGCTTGGCGGCGGCGTTACGCACGGCATCGATGTGCTGCTTGAGGCGGTCGGGCTTCAGGCCGTTGGCGATGACGCTCGACTGCGAGTGGTCGGTGACGGCGATGGTGTGGAAGCCGCGAGCGAGGGCGGCATCGGCGAGTTCGTTGATCGAGAGCTTGCCATCGGATGCGGTGGTGTGGGCGTGGAGCTCGGCCTTGATGTCGGCGAGCTCGATCAGGCCCGCTGGGGGCGGGGCATCGATGTCGCGTTCTTCGCGGAGCTCGGGCGGGACCTCGGGGACTCCCAGAGCCTTGAAGATCGAGGCTTCATCGCGGCCCGAGACGGGTGTGATGCCGCGCTGGTGGGGCGGGGTCTTGTCGTTGTCATCGGGGTACAGGCCGTACTCGTTGAGCGTGAGGCCTTTCTTGAGAGCACGCTCGCGGAGGCGGACGTTGTGCTCCTTTGAACCCGTGAAGTACATCAGCGCGGCGCCCCAGGACTCTTCGGGGACGATGCGCAGGTCGGCCTGGATGACGCGGCTGCCTTCGCGGAGGCGGATGCTCGACTTGCTCTCGCCCGCGGCGAGGACTTTCTCGACGCCCGCCATGGTGGTGAAGGCTTCGCGCGGGGCGGCCGGGTCTTTGGCGGCGACGAGGAAGTCCAGGTCGCCGACGGTGTCGCGCCCGCGGCGGAGGCTGCCCGCGAAGGCGGCGTGCTTGACACCCTTGACCTTGCGAAGAGCCCCGGCGATGCGCTCGGCGATCGGCAAGGCGATGCCGAGCGGGACTCGCTCCTGAGCCTGGGCCGCGAAGGCGATCGCCTCGCGCATGTTGGCGACGGTCTTCTCTCCCATGCGCGGGACGGTGAGGATGCTGCCATCGTCGATGGCCTTCTGCAGCGATGGGAGGTCGGTGATGTTGAGGGTGGTCCACAGGGCGCGGACGGTTTTGGGCCCGCAGCCCGGGATGTTGAGGACATCGAGCAGGCCTGCGGGGACCGAAGCGAGCAGTTCATCCTGCTCGGCGATGCGGCCGGTCTTGGCGTACTCGACGATCTTGTCGGCGATCTTGGGGCCGATGCCGTCGATGGCGATGAGTGCGGCGCGGCCGCGGTCGGCGGCCAGCCTGCACAAGTCCTCGGGGTGGCTCTCGATCAGCCGGGCAGCGCGATCGTGGGCGATGATTCGGAACTTGTCAGCGCCGATGAGTTCGAGCAGCTGCGCGATGCGGGCGAAGATCTCGGCGAGGGCTTCGTTGGACTTGGCCTCGGGCATGCGGCGAGGGTAACGCGCATCGACTGGATCGAAGACGCCAAGCGCGTGCTCAGCCCGCGGCCTGGCCGATCTTGCCTACGACCTGAGGCTGGCTCGCGAGGATTTCCTCGGCGACCTCGCGTCTGTGGACGGCGATCTCGCGAGGGAACTCGAGAGCGATGCGGACGCGGTCGCCCTTGATGCCGGCGATCCGGATGACGCCGATGGGATTGGCGGGGTCGCCGATCACGACCTCTTCGCCTTCCCTACGCGTGATCACCAGCATAAAGGCCTCCATGGCGTCGCAAGTCCGTGCTGACGCCGACCCGCCCGAACAAGACGGGACCCACCAACCAAAAACATACCGCGCTTTTGGTCCGGGTCGAGGACCAACTGTACGGATCGTGCCGATTGGCTGGGGCCAAAAGGCCCTAACTTTGGTTAAAGTCCGTTGTGGACAGAAGTTAGCGTTGACTAGGGAGAATTCCGGGGGATTGGGTCGTCAGGTGGCAGTTGGTCGAGACCAATCGCGGCTGCGATGAGATATCGAGCGTGACGACGTCGCCGAGGCCGCGATCGTCACGGCGGATCGACGGGCCTGCCGCCGATGGTGAGCGTCGCACGCCGCTGGCTTTGGCGCTTCTTGCGGCCCGGCAGGAATCCGCGGAAGAGCCAGAGCGCGGCGGCCAGCGCGATCGCGGTGACGATCCAGAACTGGGGGTCGCGGATCGGCAGGGTCATGCGATGCCCGCCGCTCGGAGCGACTGGTAGGCGATCAGTGCCCCGATGTAGGCGATCCCCGACATCCAAGCGAGTTGCAGCAGCGCCCACTTCACCCCGCCCGCCTCGCGGGCCGTGACGGCGAGCGTGGGGAGGCACTGCATCGCGAGCACGTAGTACACCAGCAACGACCAGCAGACGGCGGTGGTGAAGACGGGGGTCACACCATCCGAACGCTTGGCCTGGGCGATCTCGTGGAGCACACCCTGATCCTCGCTGTCATCCTTGCCCGTCACAACGACGGCCATGGTCGAGACGAAGACCTCGCGAGCGGCGAAGGAGGCCATCACGCCCACGGTGAGCTGCCAGTCGTAGCCGAGCGGGGCAAAGACCGGCTGGACAGCGCGACCGATGCGGCCCATGAAGGAGTGCGCTGAGGCGTGCGTGGCTTCGATGCGGTCGGCTCGTTCGTTGAGAGCGGCGGCCTCATCGGGGCTAGCGGGGGCGACCAGCGCGGCCTGGTCGCGGAGAGAAGTCGATTCCGGCGGCGGCGCGGCGTGGGGGTAGGTCGTCAGCCACCACAGGACGATCGAGATGGCAAGGATGCTGGTGCCGGCTTTTTTGATGAACACCAGCGCGCGGTCCCACGTCGTGAGCAGAGCGTTGCGGATGCTCGGCAGCTTGTAGGTGGGGAGTTCCAATGCCATGGCGCGGGCCGGGCCGCGCAGGATCGTCCGGCGCGCCACCAGGGCGCTGAACACCCCCGCGAAGATGCCTAGTGCGTAGGCACCGACGAACGCCAGCGCGGCTTGCATTGGCCTGCCCGGGAAGAGCAGGCTGGTGACCAGAACGTAGACGGGCAGACGGGCGCTGCATGTCATGAAGGGGGCGACGAGGATGGTTGCCAGGCGCTGACGCCGGTCGGGGATGGCGCGGGTCGCCATGATGCCCGGCAGGGCGCAGGCGTGGCTCGAGAGCAGCGGGACGAACGAGTGGCCGGGGAGCCCGAAGGGGCGGAGCACGCGGTCCATGACGAACGCGGCCCGCGCGAGGTAGCCGGTGTCTTCGAGCAGCGAGATGAGGAAGAAGAGCAGGCAGATCTGCGGCAGGAACACGATCACGCCCGCGATCCCCGCGACCACGCCCCCGGTCAGCATGTCGCGGAGGATCCCTTCGGGCATGACGGCGGTGATGGCGCCGCCCAGGCCCTCGAAGATCTGCTCGATCCATCCCATGGGGTAGGTGGCCAGGGAGAAGATGGACCAGAACACGGCGGTCATGATGGCCGCGAACAGGAGCACACCGAGCACCGGGTGCGTGAAGGCGTGGTCAAGACGGTCGGTCAGGCTGTCGATGCCAGGATCGATGCGCGTGTCGGCGACGCGGGCGTAGAGGCTCTCGGCCCATTGCGAGACGGCGGCGTCGCCCGCGGGCGGGGTGTTCGTGGGGATTCGCGGGGTGGCGAGCGCTCGCCGCAGGGAATCGATGCCCTCCCCCGTGCGGCCGCAGAGGGTGATGACATCGCAGCCCAGCGCGGCGGCGAGGGCGGTGGTGTCGATCGCCAGGCCGCGTTGCCGCGCGAGGTCGATCATGTTGAGCGCGATCACCGTGGGGAGCCTGCGGCGGAGGGACTCGCCCGCGAGGGTCAGCCCGCGGGCCATGTTCGTGGCGTCGATGACGACGCACACGGCATCCGGGGCGGCGATGAGTTCGCCGCGTGGGGCGGTGACGCCCGCGAGGACAGCGCGGCAGACCTCGGCCTCGGTCTGATTGAGTTCCAGCGAATAGATGCCCGGGAGGTCGATGAGCTCGACATCGGCGGGCCCGCGTGCGCCATTCGAGAGGGTGCTGAAGTAGCCGACGCGGGCTTCCTGGGTGGTCCCCGGGAAGTTGGCGGTCTTATGCCGCAGCCCCGAGAGGCGGTTGAAGATGGTGGTCTTGCCGGTGTTGGGGTTGCCAAGCAGCGCCACGCGGCGCGCGGCCGCCGGCGCTGCCGAATGGGCAACGCCCGAATGTTCGCTGGCGGTGGCTTGGGGTGTAGGCAATGCGAAGCCGGGTGGTGCAGCGCTTGCTCAGCGCGCTTCTTTGACGGGGTCAACCATCACCCGCTCGGCCAGCGGGCGCGACAGACCGATCCGCGATGAACATCCGCACCCGCCCATGACCCTGACGATGCAAGGCTCACCCAGACGGCAGAGCACGACCTTGGCATGGTCGCGGAGCCCCATGGCGCGGAGAAGATCGCGGTCATCCTCCGGCAGCGTGCACGAATCGATCGTGCCGCACTGCCCGGGCTGCAACTGGGTCAGAGGCACCGGGACACCTGCCACGGTCACGCACGCGGGCGTTCCTGCGGGTTGGGGCTCGGTTTTCTTGGTATCCCCTGACAAATGCGGTGCTCCCGAGGAGGTTTCTAGGCCGAACGGCTATCACCTGATTGTATTGGGTCTGAGACTGAATCGCAACAAGAGCGCGGGATGCATCGTACCGATGATCGCAGATTCCGAGGTGCGCGCCTAGCCTCCACCCGTGCGTGTGGGGTCGGCGAGCGTGCGTTTCGGGCCGATCTCGCGAGAGGTGAGGTGAGAAGTGCTGATCCGGGCCCGGGAGATCGTGCAGACTGCAGCGCTCATCGCCGCAGCATCGGTGGTCGGAATGACCGCCTCTGCCTTTGGCGATGACACGCGGCGGCAACGCCCCGCGCCGATGGTGAACTCCGGCGCGCTCGTTCCGTGGATCATCAAGGCCGAGACTGGGCGCGCTGATCTGGTTGCGCTGGGGGACTCGAACCAGGCCTACGCGACGACCGGCTGGGATCACGGGGTATCCAAGGCGTGCGAAGCGCGCTTCGGCTTCTACGCCACCGGGCTGCTCTCGCTGGGTGAGAACGCGGGGCAGGGGCTCGGGCTCGGGTACGGGTACCAGTCGCACAGCACCGCGAGCACCGGGCAGTTTCTCTACACCGGCGCGCCCGCTGAACTCGAAACATTGATGACCGCCGCGCTCGGCACGCACCCGCTGCGGTACGCGCGGGTCCCGCTCGGTGCGCAAGCGGGGGGGTGGATCAACCAGGGGATGTTCGTGCTTTCTTCATCCTCGCTGGATACCAGCGCAGCGCTGCGCTTCAGCGTGACCTACGGGGTGATACCGGGCAATCACCCCGGGGTGTTCAAGCCTTCGGTGCGTCTGGGCGAGTCGCCCTACTCGGCGGTGATCGAGGGTGACATCGTTCAGACGAGCGGGCCCGCCTACGCCGCGGCGACGACGACGCTGGACCTGCCGCGCGGCGACCGGCCGTTCGCGCTCGACTTTCGGCTCTCGCCCTGGGGCTGGAACGTGGTCGGGCCCTTCGTCGGGTACTACGTTCGCGTGGAGAATCTGGAGCGCGAGCGCGGCGTGAGCGCGCACACGCTCTACGCGCTGGGGGGCGATTCGGCCCGCGACATCGCGGCACGGCTGCAAGGGGTCGGTGATGCCCAGCTCGCGCTGTATTTCTCGCTTGTGCGGGCGGCCCAGCAGGCGCCGATCCGCGTGCTCGTGCGGATCAACGCGGGGTTGAACGATCGGCTCGAGACGCTGGCCTCGGTCGGGCCGGTGGGCGGCCTCGACAGCAGGACCGGCCCGGGGTACGCCGACAACCTGCGGGCGATCATCAACCGCATCGAACAGGTCTGGACGCAGAGCGGCTGGCCGCTGGATGAACTGTGCTTTCTGCTCAGCGTTTCGCACACGGTGGCATCGCCGGATGATCCGCAGCTCGTCGCGTTCCGTCAGGCCGCGGCCGGGGTCGCCGCGGCGGGGACGCGCATCGCCTCGACGAACTTCGAGGGGATCACCTCCTACGGCGAGATGTACAGTCGCGGGTACTACGAGCAGAGCGGCTTTGACATCAACCACCTGACGATGCCCGGATTCGAGGAACTGGCGGCTCGCGAACTGCGGGCGATGGAGGGCGGCATGTGCTGGCGCGACCTGAACCGCGATGGCCGGTTCGACAGCGAGGATCTTTACGAAATCAACGCCGCGCTGCGAGACCTGGATCTGGACGGCGCTGCCGCGGCGGCGGATGTCCGCTGCCTGATGAACACCATCCGAGCCAGCGAGGTCGGCGACACCTTGGCGGGAGGCGGTGAGTGATGCGGCGATCACGCATGGCGCTGGCGGCCGGACTTCTGGTGTGCTCGGGCGCCGGGGCTCGGCAGCAAGAGTGCGCCCGCGTGGTCGATGCCGCGGAGATCCGGGCTTTTTTCGATGCCGCGGCGACCGCACGCATCGATATGGTGATGATCGGGGACTCGAATCAGGCCTTTGGCGGTCACGGGTGGGACGATGGCTGGCACAAGGCGCTGGCCGACCGCTACGGGCTGTTCGCGACCGCTCTGCTCACCCCCGGTGAGAACGCCGGGAACGGGTTGGGGCTCGGCTACTACTACCAGTGCAACTCGACGAGCAACCTCGGCGAGGTGCAGTACTCCGGGGCCGAGCCGTTCTTCAACAAGTTCATGAGCCCCGGGGTCTTCATGTCCCCGTTCAACTACCTGTTTGTGCCAGAGGGCAACGTGTTCGGCGGGCTGACCGGCGTTGGGATGTCGGTGCAGCGGGTGGGCCCGATCAATCTCAACGGGCCGCTGCGCTTCAGCCTGGTGCGGGCCCAGTTCGCGGGCGGGCCCGAGGATCCGGGGAGGTTCCAGCTCTCGTTCCGGCGCGCGGGGATTCCTTTCGACACTTTCGGCAGCGATGCGGCGATCAGCACGCGCGGCCCGGACGATGCCATCGTGGTCAACCAGTGGGACATCCCGGCCGGGCCTCGCAACGCCGATTGCGAGTTCCGGCTCACACCGCGCGAGGTCGACATCGTCGGGCCCTTCATCGGGTACT
>JBIPMO010000275.1:0-4266 GCA_044369085.1 Phycisphaerales bacterium | reverse complement strand
CCGTGTCGGCTGGAAGAGGATGCGCGGGTCGAGGGTTGGAAGTGGACAGGGGCGTCCCCTGCCGCGACAATCCCGGCCCGATGCTGCAACGGGCTCGCTGGTCGGGCTTGGTGCGGGATCTGATCGGAGGCTCGGCGGCGCGGCGCGTCCCGGGCGGAGTAGGGCCTTTGACGGGCCGCGTGGCCCGCGGGGGCGATTCATCGAGCGATTTGAGCGCATGAGCACAGCTGACCATCTCTCGTACCGCCGGGCCACGAACGTCACCCTCATCGGGCTGGTGATTCAGGTCGTTCTGGCCGCGGTGATGCTGATCTACTCCCGGCTTTTCGGCGATGCCTCGGCGATGACGGCGAGCATCGCGATGCTGATGGGGATCCCGATCTGGGTTGCGCTGGCACTGGTGTTCCACCAGCACGCTCGCGAGCGGCTGGAGGCGCTGGAGAACGCGGCGTTCGCCGGGTCGACGGCGGCGCAGGCCTCGGTGTTCGAGGGGGCGGGGGTGGCGGACAACCAGGCGCAGGCGCAGCGGCTTGCGTGGATGCATCGGTGGTTTTTGCCATCGATGAGCCTGCTGGTGGCGGCGGGGTTCATCGGGATCGGTCTGCTGCGGTTCCTTTTCTCTCGGGGGCTTCTGAAGGAAGACACGGCGTTCACGCCGCCGCGCGAGTCTGGCTGGGCGATCTCGATCGGGCTGGGGGCGGCGGTGATCGGGTTCATCTTCGCGCGGTTTGTGGCGGGGATGGCCAAGCAGCGGGTGTGGGCGCTGCTGCACGCGGGGTCGGCGACGTCGGTGGCGACGGCGTTGATGGGGGCGGCTCTGGCGGTTGCGCACTTCGCGCTGATCGCGGTGAAGAACGAGTGGTTCCTGCGGTATCTGGCGCCGGCGATGGCGATCTTCATGGTCGCGCTGGGCGCCGAGATGGTGCTGAACTTTGTTTTGAACCTGTACCGTCCGCGGAAGGTGGGGGAGTACCAGCGTCCGGCGTTTGACTCGCGGTTCCTGGCGTTTGTGGCGGCTCCGGACCGGCTGGCGCAGTCGATCAGCGATGCGATCAACTACCAGTTCGGGTTCAACGTCTCTTCGACGTGGTTCTATCAGCTGCTGGCGCGGTCGGTGATCTCGCTGGTGGCGTTGGGCGGGGTGATCGTGTGGGCGACCTCGGCGTTCACGGTGGTTCGGCCGCACGAGCGCGGTCTGCTGATGCGCAACGGGAGCCTGGTGCGCGAGGTCGGGCCCGGGCTGGTGATCGACTGGCCGTGGCCCTTCACGCGGGTCGAGCGTTTCCCGGCCCAGGGTCTGAACGAGATCGAGGTTGGGACGCCGCCGCCGGACCAGGCGGGCCCGATCCTGTGGACCAACGAGCACACGACGCAGGAGAAGTTCGCGATCGTTCACGCGACGCGCGGGGCGGCGGAATGGGATCCGAACCTGATCGCGGTCGAGCTGCCGGTGCACTACGTGGTGACGAGCCTGGAAAAGTACAAGCGACTGGCGCAGAACGGGCCATCGGACGATGTGGACCGGATGCGTCGCAGCCTGCTGAAGGCGGTGGCGGAGCGCGAGGTTGTGGAGTTCCTGGCGACGTTCACGGTGGATGAGCTGCTCGGTGCCGAGCGGCGGAACATGGGCGAGCGTCTGGGCACGCTGCTGCAGGATGAGTATGACCGGCTGGACGCGGGGGTGAAGGTGACGTTCACGGGGGTGGCCGGGGCGCACCCCGAGAAGACGGTGGCGCCGGCGTTTGAGGATGTGGTTCGGGCGGACGTGTCGCGGCTGAAGGAGATCGAGAAGGCGCGGGCCGATGCGATCCGGACGCTCGCGGCGGTGGTGGGCGATGTCGAGCGTGCCCGGACGATCGTGGCGGAGCTTGACACGCTGGAGAAGCTGAAGATCGACCGGGTGGAGAAGTCGCGGATCGTGGAGCAGGAGCAGAAGGTCAACGAGCTGATCGCGAGCGCCGGGGGCGAGGCCTCATCGCTGATCTCGGCGGCGCGGGCGGATCGGTGGCAGAAGCACCTGCGGGCCCGGGCTCGTGCGGTGTCGAGCGAGGGGATGCTGGCGTCGTACCGGGCGGCGCCGCTGCCGTTCAAGGCGGCGCGGTACCTGGCGGCGCTGCACGAGATGACGCGGGATGCGCGGGTGTACATCGTGCCGCCGCAGGGTGTTCGCGTGAGGCTGAACATGGAGCAGAACGAGCCGATCGTGACGGGCTTCACGGCGCCCGATGCGCCGGCGGCGAAGTGACGCGGCGGCGGCGGGGTTTGATGTGAGTTCTGGCGGGCGGCAAGGCCCGGGATTGAAACAGAGACAAGGGCTCGCGGCAGCGGGTTTCAGAAGCGCGAGCAGGAGCATTTGGCGATGCGAATCGGATTACTGGCGACGGTGGCACTCCTGATCGTGGCGGGCTTTGTCGTGTACATGTGCTCGTACACGGTGAAGTTCACGGACGCGGCGGTGATCACGACGTTCGGCAAGGCGGGGGCCGAGGACGTGATCACGACGCCCGGGCTGCGGTTCAAGTGGCCCGCGCCGATCCAGCAGACGACGGTGTACGACACGCGGGCGCGGTTCCTTTCGACGCGGCTGGAGACGCAGCAGACGGCCGACAACCGCCAGATCGTGGCGGAGTCGTTCATGACGTGGCGCGTGACGGACCCGCTGGCGTTCTACCAGCGGTTCCGCGGGTCGGGTGGCGCATCGGCTCGCGAGCACTACACGAAGGCGGAGGAGACGCTGGTATCGCTGCTGCGCAGCGCGATGACGCAGGTGAGCCAGTACAACCTGACCGACCTGCTGTCGATCGAGCCCGGCGCCTCCAAGATGGCGCAGCTCGAGGGCGACGTGCTGGCGCGGCTGCGCGATGAGAAGGGCGGGAACGTCAAGCAGTACGGCGTCGAGGTGGTGATGGTGGGGATCTCATCGCTGACCTTGCCCAAGGACGTGACGGCCGATGTGTTCACGCGCATGGGCGAGGGGCGCAAGCGTCTGGCGGCCAAGGCCGAGAGCGAGGGGCAGGCGGTGGCGACGGCGATCAAGAGCGAGGCCGAGAGCGCTGCCAAGCGCATCCGCGAGTTCGCCAAGTTCCGGGCCGACCAGATCCGCAACCGCGGCGAGCTGGAGGCGGCGCGGTACCTCACAGCGCTGAACGAAGACCCCGAGCTCGCGACGTTCCTGCAGGGGATCGAGGGGATGCGCGAGGGGATCGGCCGCCAGGCGACGTTCGTGCTGCCCACGTCGCTTTTCGGGCTGAACTACTTCACACCTGAGGCGATGGAGAAGGTCCGTCGCGGCGAGATCCCGAGCATGAATCAGGGGATGCTCGACGCGGCCAAGTCCGCTCAGCCGGCGCAGGCGGCCCCCGGGGCCGGGGGTGCTCGGTGACGTTTGATCCGAACAACTTCAGCGGGGACATGGCCGATCCGGGGGTGGAGGCGATGCCCGTCGAGTCGCCGCGGCGAGCGGCCTCGCTGACGCTGCGGACCGATGAGGTTCGCGAGGCGCGGGCGGCATCGATGGAAGCGGCCAACAAGTCGCTGGCCGATGCTCTGCGCGTGACGTACCGGCTGCTGCAGGTGGTGATGATCGCGCTCGTGGGCTTGTTCGTTCTGAGCGGCTTCCAGCAGGTCAACCAGTCCGAGAGCGGGATCAGGGTCGAGCTCGGGAAGATCAAGGCCGAGCGGCTGGAGCCGGGCTTTCAGTTCGCGCTGCCGTACCCGCTGGGCGAGATCATCAAGGTGACGACGGGGAGCCAGACGATCGAGCTGGACGATGCGTTCTGGCCGGGGCTGTCGCCGGAAGAGCGGCGGCGCTCGCTCGATGACATCTCGCTGCGCGGCGACCGGCTGGAGCCTGGGAAGGACGGGGCGCTGCTGACGGCCGACAGCGGGATCGCTCACGTCCAGCTGAGCATCGTGTACACGCGCTCGAACCCCGCATCGTTCGTCAAGAACCTGTACCAGCCGCACGAGCAGGGTCTGGTGCGGGCGGCGGTGAAGCGGGCGGCGGTGCAGGTCGCGGCGACGGTGGGGATCGACGACCTGCTGAAGCCCGGCGGCGCGAGCGGCGACCAGCGCGAGAACAGCGTGGAGAGCCGCATCCGCCAGTCGGCGCAGAACGCTCTGGACCAGACGGGTGTCGGGCTGGAAGTGAACCAGGTGCTGATCCGGTCGTCGTCGCCGCCGCAGGTTCTGCGGCGCGATTTCAATCAGGTGCAGATCGCGCAGTCCAACGCGGGCAAGGCGCGGGACGAGGCGCTGGGCGACCGG
>JBIPMO010000058.1:0-13535 GCA_044369085.1 Phycisphaerales bacterium | reverse complement strand
GCGCGTGCGGGTCGTAGTGGGTATTGATCTGCGGGCCGAGGCATCGGTCGAGGGCTTCTACGGCGGGATCACCGGCGCGCTGTGGGCCAGCCTGCACGTCGCGGGCGGGTTTGCGATGCACCCGCTGGAGGAAACGCCGCGCGATGAGTTCGTGAACATGATGCAGATGAACGCGCTTTCTGTGTTCCTGTGCTGCCGCGAGGCCTCGAAGCGGATGACGGCGGGCGGGCGCATCGTCAACGTCAGCGCCCGGCCCGGGCTTGAGCCGCGGGCCGGCGCGGGGATGGCGGCCTACGCGGCGAGCAAGGCGGCGGTGGCGTCGCTGACGGGTTCGCTTGCCGCGGAACTCGCGCCGCGCGGCATCCTTGTGAACGCCGTGGCACCATCGATCATGGATACCCCCGCCAATCGTGCGGCCATGCCGAGCGCCGACCACGCCAGGTGGCCGAAGGTCGATGAAGTGGCTCGGGCGATGGTGACCCTGGCATCCCCGGCCAATACGCTGATCTCCGGCGCTGTTGTGCCGGTGTATGGGCAGGCATGAGGCTTGATCGGCCGTGATGGGCGCTCAGGATGACCGGATTGGAATGAACAAACCCGACCCATCGCGAAGCATGGAGCCGATCGTCCTCGGGATCGCGGGCGGTATCGGCAGCGGGAAATCCACGGTTGCGCGCGCGTTCGCGGCACTGGGCTGGGTGGTGGTTGATTCAGACCAGCAGGCCGCCGCAGCGCTGCTGCGTGATGATGTCCGCGGCACGCTGGTCCAGTGGTGGGGGTCCGGTGTTCTTGATTCGAGCGGAATGATCGATCGCAAGGCGGTCGGGCGCATTGTTTTCGCCGACGCCGCTGAGAGGAAGCGGCTGGAAGAGCTGATCCACCCGCTCATCGCTCGCGGGCGGCGCGATGCGATCGCCGCGGCGACCGCGGCGGCTGGTCGGGCGCCCGATGGCGTGGTCTACGATGCGCCGCTGCTCTTCGAGGCCGGGCTGGACAGAGAATGTGATGCGGTGGTTTTTGTGGATGCGCCGCGCGAGCGGAGGCTCGAACGGGTTCGGGCTTCGCGCGGGTGGGATGAGCACGAACTCGCCAAGCGCGAGGCCAGCCAGTGGCCGCTGGACCGCAAGCGGGCGGGTTGTCGGTTCGTGGTGGTCAACGACGGGGACGCCCGGGGGGTAGACGAGCAGGTGCGGCATGTGGCTGCTATACTGACCGCTGAACGCGGAAGCGGGACGTCCCGATCGAGCGGCTGAGTCCGTGCTTTTCGGGACGCCCACAGCGTCTCCCGGTTCATTGATCCAACAGCAGGGGCACTGGATGTGCAACGCCGCGGTGCGGTGGTGGCCCTTGCCGAAAGGTTTCCGTTCATGCCGGATCGGCTTGAACGGCGTGTCGGGCCGGACAGGCTCGCGCCACACTCCCCCCTGCAACAGTCTGATCGCCCCTCCATCACGTTCACACATTTCTCCCGATCCGGGTTACGAGGATTCAATCAATGGCCAAGACTTCGGCGACTCGCGGCGGCTCTCGTGCAAGCAGTGACGAGGGCGAGACGACGGTGAAGAAGCGCCGCGTGAAGGCGGAGAAGCCCGAAGAGGCGGCCTCCGAGCCCAAGGCGACGCGCTCACGCGAGAGCGACGATGCACCGGCCCGGTCGGAGCGACCCGCGCGATCGGCCGAAGCGCCGGCGGCTGCGGCTCCCGCGCCGCGTCCCGCGCCGCCCGCCGCAGCCTGGCCCTCGAACCTCGGCCCGGCCCCCGCCGGGAGCGCACCCGCGCCGGCTGCTCCTACTCCGCGTCCGGCCCCGGCTCCGGCTCCGCAGCGCGATCAGCAGGGGTGGAACGGTGGCAATGGTGGCGAGCGCTCTTCCGGGCAGGACCGCGGCTCGGATCGTGGGGAGAATCGTGGCCAAGGTGGCTACGACCGCCCGCCTCAGCAAAGCTACGACAGGCCTCCGCAGCAGCAGCAGAACTATGACCGCGACCGCGGGTACAGCGGCCAGGGTGGGGGTCAGGGTGGTGGTGGGCAGGGCGGCGGCCAGGCGGGGTCCGGCCAGCAGTCGCAGGGCCAGCAGGGCGGGGGCGGGGGCGGGGGCGGTCAGCAGCAAGGTCAGGGCGGCGGAGGTGGCGGTGGTGGTGGTGGTGGTGGTGGCTACCAAGGCGGTGGCTATCCGCAGCAGCGCCCTTTCAACAGCCAGCAGGGCCAGGGTGGAGGCGGTGGCGGTGGGGGCATGCAAGGCATGCAAGGTCCGGGCGGTGGTCGCCGCAAAAAGAAGAAGAAGCGTGGCGGCATGCCCGGCATGATGCCGGGGATGCCCGGTGGCGGAGGCGGGGGGGGCGGTGGAGGCGGTGGCGGAGGGGGTGGTGCCCACGTCCAGCACATGGTCGCTCAGGGACTGCTGCCATCGGATGATGAGATCGAACGCGAAGCGCAGGCGCTCGAACGCATCGCGGGGACGGCCGAATATGCCGAGGCCGAGAAGAAGGCATTGCACATGTCCGAGCTCCAGCGGATGGAGATCGGCAAGGTTCACGAGATCGCCGAGAAGGAAGGGCTTGTGGAGTTCCACAAGCTGCCGCGGCAGGAACTGATCTTCCAGCTCCTCAAGAAGAAGGCGGCCGACACGGGGCTGATCTTCGGTGAGGGCACGCTCGACATCGCTCAGGAGGGCTACGCGTTCCTGCGCTCGCCGGAGCAGTCGTACCTTTCGTCTCCCGATGACATCTATGTCGCTCCGGCCATGGTCCGCCGTATGGGTCTGCGCAAGGGGATGGAGATCCGCGGCGCGATCCGGCCGCCCAAGGACAACGAGCGGTACTTCACGCTGCTGCGGATCGACGCGATCAACGGCCAGGACCCCAAGAAGGCCCGCCTGCTGCCGATCTTCGAGGACCTGACACCGCTGCACCCCGAGCAGCGGTACGTGCTCGAGACCGCGCCGGATGAGATCGAGATGCGCATCGTGGACCTGGTGGCCCCCATCGGCCGCGGGCAGCGCGGGCTGATCGTGGCCCCGCCGCGCACGGGCAAGACGGTTCTGCTGCAGAAGATCACTCAGGGGATCAGCAAGAACTACCCCGAGGTGAAGATCATCGTGCTGCTGATCGACGAGCGGCCCGAGGAAGTGACCGATTTCCGCCGCAACACGAACCCGACGGTCGAGGTGGTGGCGTCGACGTTCGATGAGGATTCATCGCGTCACGTCGCGGTGGCGGAGATGGTGATCGAGAAGGCTCGCCGGTACGTCGAGTTCGGGCAGCACGTGGTGATCCTCCTGGACTCGATCACGCGTCTGGCCCGCGCGTACAACGCCAACTCGCCGCACTCGGGCAAGATCATGACGGGCGGCATCGATAGCAACGCCCTGACGCGGCCCAAGAAGTTCTTCGGCTCGGCCCGCGCGATCGAGCGCGGCGGCAGCCTGACGATCCTGGGCACCGCGCTCGTGGACACGGGGTCCAAGGCCGACGAGGTTATCTTCGAGGAGTTCAAGGGCACCGGCAACAGCGAGCTGCACCTTGACCGTAAGCTCGTTGACAAGCGCATCTGGCCCGCGATCGATGTGGCGGCCTCGGGCACGCGGCGTGAGGAGCTGCTGCTGGACAAGAAGGAACTCGAGCTCACCTACCGGCTGCGGAAGGTGCTCTCGGACATGAACGTGGTCGAGGCGATGGAGCTGATGAAGAGCCGCCTCAAGAAGTGCAAGACCAACGCGGAGTTCCTGGTGACGATGAACCTGGGCGCCTGAGGCCCGGGCCCTGCCGATGGAATCAGAACCCGAGCCGACGAACTAGAATCACGCCGACCCGTGATCCTCCCCTTCGGCACAGACCGATCCCTCGCGCGGCCCACGCAGGTCACCTATTGGCTGATCGCGCTCAACGTGCTGGCGTTCGCCGCCGGGGTCTTCTGGGATCGTTTCGATCCCGACGGGCACCGACGCTTCGAGGAACTGCTGGTGCTCGACCCCAACCAGTTTCGCTGGTGGGCGCTGTTCACCTATCAGTTTCTGCACGCGGGGCTCTGGCACCTCGCGGGGAACATGGTCATCTTGCTGGTCTTCGGGCCCAACGTCGAGGACAGGCTGGGGAGGCTGTGGTTCGCGCTGTTCTACCTCGCCGCGGGGGCGATCGCGGGCGGGGCCCATTGTCTGCTCGAGAATCCGATCTACCAGGAGGGGCCGCTGCGCATCCTGCCCAGCGTGGTGGGGGCGAGCGGTTCGATCGCCGGGATCACCGGCGCGTACATGGTGCTGTTCCCGATGACGAACATCCGGGTGGTCCTGTTCTTCATGGTGGTCGGGGTGTACCACTTCCCGGCGTGGGCGTTCATCGCCTTTGCGATCTGCAAGGACATGTTCTTCCAGGGGCTGGGGGCGGACAACGGCGTGGCGCGGGTGGCGCACCTGGGCGGGTACGCGTGGGGGATCGGGGTCAGCCTGGCGCTGCTGTGGAGCAGGCTGCTGCCGCGCGAGACCTACGACCTGTTCAGCATGATGAAGCACGCGCACCGCCGCCGCCAGTTCAAGGAGCTCGCATCGCAGAGCTCACCATGGCGGGCCGATGCCGGGAGCGCCGTCGCCCCGGCCGGGACCATCGACCCCAAGGAAGCCAGGATCGCCGAGCTCCGCGCCGAGGTTCACCGGCTGCACTCGGCCGGGCGCATGCAGGACGCGGGCGAGGCCTACATCCGGCTGGTCGGCGCGACGGGTGAAGCGGCGATGCACCGCGCAGCGCAGATCGATATCTCCAATCATTTTTTCGCCATCGGCAAGTACCAGCCCGCATCGGAGGCCTACGAGGCGTTCCTCAAGCGCTTCCCCGGCGATGCCCAGACGTCGCATGTGCGGCTCATGCTGGCGCTGATCAACGCTCGCTACCTGAACGATCCGGTGCGTGCCAAGGCGATGCTCAAGGATCTGCGCGATGCCGGGCTGGAAGAGCCGCACACCGAGCTGGCGCGGACCCTTGAGAAGGAACTGGGGTAGCGCGGTCGGGTCAGCCGCCGATCAGATTCGCCTCGACCACCTGCCCGTCACCCACGACGAAGACGCGGTCGCCCGACCGGGGCGTGATCGCCTTGGCCCCGGTGAAAGATCCGAAGGCGGGCAGGACCGTCACGCGCGGGCCGACCCAGAAGCACGGGGCACGCAGCGACGTGCCGCCCGTCCCGTGCAGCCGAGCGGCCGGGTGGATGTGCCCGGCGAGCACGTGCCCGCGCGGATCCTCAGCGGGCTCGTGGGCGAGCACGAACGGTCCCATCGGCACCGGCCCGTTCACAACATCGATGCCCCAGTCCGCGGGCGGATCGCCCGCCGAGCGGTCGTGGTTGCCGCGGACCAGGGTGATGGCAAGTTCGGGCCGGGCTCTGCGCCACGACGCAAAGGCGTCGAGGGTTTCGGGTTGGCGGCCGCTCTTGGCGTGGATCAGGTCGCCGAGCAGCACGAGCCTCGCCGCCGCGGTGCGCTCGATGAGCGCGCCCAGCCTCGACAGGTCCGACCCCGTGGCCGATTCCGGGACCGGGATCCCAAGCGCCCGGAACGCCGCGGGCTTGCCCAGGTGAACATCGGCGATGAACAGCGTGCTCGAGCCCTCCCACCAGAGCGCTCTGTGCGCGAGCAGGACGATGCGTTCACCGGCGAGGTCCAGGTGGAGTTCGGCCGAGCTTCCGGGGGCCTCGGACCGGCTCTTGAGCGTGATTCCCACCATCGGCCTCCTGCTCCAGCACCGCCGCCATCCGTTGCACGCGATCCGACCAGCGCTCGCTCGTCACCTGCTGGGTGCGGATCCCCTCGGCCCAGAGCGCAAAGGAGAACGGGGTCAGCCGCTGAGGCCGCACGATCACCAGGCGATGCGATGCCAGACGCGTGAGGGTAGCTCGCAGTCGGCGGAGTTCAAGCTGCTGTTCGAGCACTTCGCGGCGGGCCTGGTCCAGGAGCATGTTGCCGGGGTCAAACTCGGTGAACACATCGAAGAACAGGCTGCTGGAGGCCTGCACCTGGCGGGTTGACTTGCCGCCCTGGCCGGGAAATGAGGGGATGATCAGCCCGGCGACGCGGGCGATATCGCGGAACTGCCGGCGCGTCAGCTCGGTGCTGTTCAGGCACGACATGAGGTCTTCCAGCAGGTTGTCAGTCGAGAGGGCCTCGCGCCACGAGGCCTCATCGTCGGGCAGCGCGGTCGGCGAGAGCCATTCGATGCCCGCATCGTTGGAGGTGACGCTGAGCGAGCGGGGCGAACGCCGCGCCAGCCGGTGGGCGACCAGCGCTCCCAGCCCCTCGTGGACGAGCCGCCCTTCGAAGGGGAAGAGAAAGACGTGGTGACCATCGCGCGTCTCGACCGCTTCGAGCAGGAGCTCGCTGTTGCTTGGCAGTCGCGACCAGCGGGCTTGCAGCGACAGCAGGGAGCGAGCGGCGATCATCTCCGGGCAGTCAAAAACCTCGGCCGCGATGGTCGGGTCGCCGGTGTCAAGGGCCCGCCGCGCCGCATCGATCCGCCGTCGCACCGCGCCGGCGAGTTGTGACGAGAGCGGCGACCGGCCACCATCCCATCGCGCGATGACAGCGCCGCCCTTTTTGGCCTTGGCGACGTGGGCGGTCATCTGGTGGACGCGGATCAGCTCGACCAGTTGCCCGGCGAAGACGAAACGGTCACCCGGGTTGAGCTTGGAGATGAATCCCTCTTCGATCGTGCCCAGCGTTCGGCCGGAGCTGTAGGCGACGCGGACCGATGCATCGCTGGTGATGGTGCCGATGCCCAGGCGATGGTTGCGCTCGATCGCGGGGCTCGCGACGCGGTACCTGGGAGAGCCCGGAGCGGGCGGCGGGACCTCCGGCGCATCGCGCAGGAGTCTCGCGTACTGCGGGTAGGCCCGCAGCGTCGGCCCGCCGGTGGTGACGAACTCCATCGCCCAGCGCCATTCGTCGTCCGACAGGTCGCGGTAGGACCAGGCACCTCGAACTTCGTCGAGCATGGATGCCTCATCGAACCCGCCCGCGAGGCCGATGGTCACCAGGTGCTGGGCGAGGACATCGAGCGGCTTGTTGAGCGGTTCGCGCCGCTCGATCTCCGCTTGCCGGATCGCGTCGCGTGCGGCGGCGAACTCCAGCAGCTCCATCGCGTTGGTGGGGACGCACACGACCGTGCTCAGCGCGCCGGGCTGGTGCCCGCTGCGGCCGGCGCGCTGCATCAGCCGCGCCACACCCTTGGGGCTGCCGACCTGAATGACCTGCTCGACGGGGGAGAAGTCGACGCCGAGGTCGAGGCTGCTGGTGCAGACCACGCACAGGAGCACGCCCTCGCGCAGCCGCTTTTCGACCTCTTCACGCACATCGCGGTCGATCGATCCGTGATGGATCGCAATGCGGCCGAGCCAGTCCGGGCGGGCTTCGCTGAGCGCGCGGTACCAGATCTCCGCCTGCGAGCGCGTGTTGGTGAAGAGCAGCGATGTGCCGCAGCGCTCGATCTCGCGGAGCACCTTGGGGAGCAGCCGCAGCCCCAGGTGCCCGGACCACGGGAACCTGGCCGCATCATCGGGCAGGATCGTGGCGATATTGATCTCCTTGATCGTCTCGCCCGGCACGAGCACGGCCTCGGGTGGGCTCGGGCGTGCTTCGGATGCGGTTTCCAATGCGGCATCACGCTGTGTGCTTCCGAGCCTTCGTGGTTCGCGGCTCCCGATCAGCACATCCAGCGCCTCGCGCGTGTTGCCGAGCGTGGCGCTGAGCCCCCAGGTGCGCAGCGCCGGGTGCCACGCTCGCAACCGGGCCAGCGCGAGCTCCGTCTGCGTGCCGCGCTTCGAGGAGAGCAGCTCGTGCCACTCATCCACGATGACGCAGCGGAGCGTGGCGAACCGCTCGCGAGCGTGGGGATACGAGAGCAGCAGCGTCAGGCTTTCGGGGGTGGTGACCAGGCAGGTTGGCAGCTGCTCGCGCTGCTTGAGCTTGAGCGATGCGGAGGTGTCGCCCGTCCGTTTCTCGATGGTCCAGTTGAGGCCGAGGTCCGCGAGCGGCAACGTGAGTGACTTGACGGTGTCGGTCGCGAGGGCCCGCATGGGTGTGATCCACAGGGCGCGGATGGGCTCGGCATCTCGGCGCTGATCCGCCCGGAGGCGCGGTCGGGTGGTCGGGCTCTTGGGTGGAGCGATGGATTGAGTTTCATCGAGGGCTTCGATGACCGGCCCCATCCACACCGACAGACTCTTGCCCATGCCCGTCGGGGCGTGGACGAGTCCCGAGCGGCCCGAGAGGTAGGCCCGCCATGCATCGAGCTGGAAGGGGAAGGGCGTCCAGCCGCGTGATGCGAACCAGTCGTGGATGCGCTGGATGCCGGCGGGCGGGGTTGAGGTCCGCGGCTCGACCGGCGCGGTCTTTGCACGGGTTGATGCGGCCCGCCTTGTCACGATTGGCTCTTTCATCGCGGGCTCGCACGGTACAGCGCCCGCAGGGCATCGACCGAATCCGCCTGTGATGCCGGCTTGTCCCTTCGCCAGCGGTTCATGCGGGGGAATCGCAGGGCCAGCCCGGACTTGTGCCGCGTGCTCTCCTGCACCGCGTCGAAGGCGAGCTCGAAGACCAGCGTCGGGAGCACCATGCGGACGGGCCCGTGCCTTGAGATCGTGTTATTGCGGACAAAGGCGTCGACTTCGGTGATCTCCTCGTTGGTGAGGCCGGAGTAGGCCTTGGCGATCGTGACGAGCTCACCCGCGTTCCACAGCCCGAAGGTGTAGTCGGTGTACAGGCCGGCGCGGATACCCGAGCCGTGCTGCGCGTGGGTCATGACGGCGTCGATGATGAGCGGATCGACCTTCCACTTCCACCAGTCGCCTCGCGTTCGTCCAGCGGAGTAGGCGCTGGACAGCCGCTTGAGCATCAGCCCCTCGACGCCGCGCTCGCGGGCCGATTCGCGGGTCTCGGCGAGCGCATCCCACGAGCCCGCTTCAACCGGCGGCGCCACGGCGATGTTCGCGGGGTCGTCGAGCGCTGCGACATGTCGCATCAGGCGCGAAACACGCTCATCCAGCGGCAGGGCTCGTACATCCGTTCCGCCATCTTCGAGCAGGTCATAGGCGATGAACCTGACGGGCACATCGGGGAACAGCATCGGCGCGACGGCCTTTCGGTTCAGCCGCAGTTGCAGCGCGGAGAAGGGCAAGGGCCTGCCGCCGTGGGCGGCCGAATTCCAGGCAAGCAGCTCGCCATCGAGCACGGTGCCCGCGGGCAGTCTTCGCGCTGCCTCGGTGATCTCGGGGAAGGCGGGGCCGACGAGTTCCTCGCCGCGCGACCAGATCAGCGACTGATCGCCGCGGCGGATGATCTGTGCGCGGATGCCGTCCCATTTCCACTCCGCTCGCCAATCGCGGACATCGCCGAGTGTTCTCGGGTCCTCAAAGAGCGGTGAGGCGAGGAAGAACGGGTAAGGTCGGGCCGGATCGCTCGCTCCCATGGCATCGCCGGCGAGGAGCGCTGCGAAGTCCTCCGCGGTTGGCTTCCAGGGCCCCAGCAGGCGATGGTCCATGACGGCCGGGTCCACGGTCGCGACGGCGGCGAGGGCTCGCACCACCAATCGCCTCGCGGCACCCACGCGGAAGGACCCGGAGATGAGCTTGTGGAACACGAAGCGCTGGCGAGCGGGCAAGTCCCGCCAGGTCCGGATGAGCACAGCGCGGCGCTCGGCCTCATCGAGCGATGAGAGCGGCAGGAGCCGGTCGGTGATGATGCGCGATAGTGATGATTCGGCGGTCGTATCGTTCCTGTCGGGACCGACGGGATCGGGAAGCAGCAGCGCCAGGGTCTCCGAGAGGTCGCCGACGGCCTCGTACGACTCATCGACGAGCCACGCGGGCACCCCTGATTCTTCGCTGGCCCATCGGCGTAGCTGGGTGTGCGTGACGGCTCGCTTGGGGCGACGCCCGCACAGGAAGTGCAGGGCCCATGCGGCGTCTTGCGGCGGGGCTTCCCTGAAGTACGCCTCGAGCGCGGCCTGCTTCTCTGATGTCCGCGTGGTCCGGTCCAGAGCGTCGTAAAGTGCGGTGAATCGGCGCATGGCGGCGAGCGGTCCCCGGTTGCACACACAGTAGACTGGCTCGAACGTCCGGAGGGGCTCGACGGAGCCGCGCGATGGCAAAAAAAGCCTCAAAGAAAGCTGCTCGGAAGGCGTCGAAGAAATCGACAAAGAAGGCCGCGGCCAAGCCGGCCAGCCGGGTCGCCCGCTCGAAGCCAGTCGACGCGATGGTCGGGCTGGACGAGAAGCTGCTGGGCACGTCCGATGCGGCCGTCCGCAAAGCCACGGGCCGTGGATGGGAGCAATGGCTCGGGGTGCTTGATCGATTCGGTGTCAGGGTCAAGGGGCACAGTGCCGCCGCCACCCACCTGTACGACGATCACGCCTGCGATGGCTGGTGGGCGCAGATGATCGTGGTGGGGTACGAGCGTGTTCGCGGCATACGCAAGGTTCGCGAGAAGTCCGATGGCTACTCCGCGTCGGTTTCGCGCACGATCGCGGCGACCGCCGACCGAGTGCTCGATGCCTTTGAGAACCCCGCCCTCGCGGCCAGGTGGTTGCCAACTGGTGTGCTCGTGCACAAAGTGACGCGCCCCAAGAGCGTTCGCATGACCCGGATCGATGGCATCAAGTGTCTCTCGGTCTGGCTGGGACAGAAGAAGGACAAGTCCGGCGCGGACAAAACCGCCGTGCAGGTCCAGCACGACAAGATCGCGACCGAGCGCGAGTGTGACCGGATGCGGACGCTCTGGAGCGAGCGGATGGATGTGCTCAAGCGTCTGGTCGAGGCGTGATTGCCGCCGCCCCCGGGCGGCGGGGGCGGGGGGGAGGTTGAGAAGATCACTCTTCCAGGTACGTGTAGCCTTCGAGCCCGTCGTCGTAGTACTTCAGCAGGCTTTTGCCCTCGGCGAGCGTCAGGCGGCCCTGGCGGCAGGCGGCCTCGATGTCCAGACGCATCGCTCGCTTCATATCCGCGATGTCGTACTGCACGTACTGCAGCACCTCCTCGACGGTGTCGCCCTCGATGACTTCATCGATCTCCCAGTGGCCGTTCTCATCGAACGAGATGTGCACCGCGTGGGTGTCGCCCAGCAGGTTGTGGAGGTCGCCCAGGATCTCCTGGTAGGCGCCGAGCAGGAAGACGCCGAGGAAGTAGGGCTCGACGCCCGTCGCCTCGCCGGGCAGGTCCTTGACGTCGTGCAGTTCCAGGGACTTCTTGTCGATGCGCTTATCGACGAAGTGGTCGATCTTGCCGTCGGAATCGCAGGTGATGTCGGCGAGGACGCCGCGGCGGAGCGGCTCTTCGGTCAGGCGATGGATGGGCATGATCGGGAAGAGCTGATCGATGGCCCAGGAGTCGGGCATGCTCTGGAACAGCGAGAAGTTGCAGAAGTAGATGTCGCTGAGCGTCTCGGGGAGTTCCTCGAACTGCTCGGGCAGGTCGCCGCGCTTGGCCGATCGTTCGAGCAGCTTGTGGCCGATGGCCCAGAAGAGCTGCTCGGCAGCGCCGCGCATCGTGAGGCTCATGTAGCCCAGGGAGAAGAGGCTCATGACCTCGTCGCGAGCCTGGGTGGCGTCGTGGTAGCTCTCGACGAGGTTGCGGTCGGTCATGTTGCGGTAGCAGTCCAGGAGGTCGACGACCGGCTGGGGCGGCTCGGGCTCGGACTGGATCGCGCGTTCGATGGCGGCGATGTCGGGGTTGCTCTCGAACCGGCTGGTGCCGAGCACATCGATCAGGAGGACGCTGGAGTAGGCGACCATGGCCCGGCCGGATTCGCTGACGATCATGGGGTGGGGCACCCCCGCCGCCTCGCAGACGCTCTTGATGCGGTAGACCACGTCGGCGGCGTACTCGTTGACGCTGTAGTTGATCGATGACGACCAGGCCGACTGCGAACCGTCGTAGTCGACGCCCATGCCCCCGCCGATGTCGAGCATGGTGAGCCCGGCGCCGAGCTTGTGCAGCTCGGCGTAGATGTGCGTCAGCTCGTTGATGGCGTTCTTGAGAACGCGGATGTCAAAGAGCTGGCTGCCCACGTGGCAGTGGAGCAGGTTCAGGCAGTCGAGCATGTCGTTGGCCTTGAGGTACTCGACGGCCCGCAGCACCTCGGAGACGAACAGGCCGAACTTCGAGCGGACGCCCGCCGATTGCTCCCAGCGACCGGCGCCGCGCGAGGAGAGCTTGACGCGGAGGCCGATCTTCGGGCGGACGCCGTAGGTCTTGGCATGCTTGACGATGAGCTCGAGCTCGCTGAACTTCTCGACGACGGGGATGATGTTCCGTCCGAGCTTGTTGGCCAGGATGACGGTCTCGATGAACTCCGAATCCTTGAAGCCGTTGCAGATGATGGGCATGCCGTTGACGCCGGGCCCGCCCGCCGCGGCCGACAGGCCGAGCACGGCCAGCAGCTCGGGCTTGGACCCCGCCTCGAGGCCGAAGTTGAGGGCCACGCACGCCGAGGCGATCTGCTCGCAGACGTGCCGCTGCTGGTTCACCTTGATCGGGTAGACGCAGCAGTAGCCGCCGGTGTACGACTGGTCCGTCATGGCGTCGTCGAAGGCCTTGCGGATCTCGCGCAGGCGGTGGTCGAGCAGGTCGTTGAAGCGCAGCAGCACGGGCGTGTGGATGCCGCGCTCGCGGAGGCCCATCACGACCTCCTGCAGGTCGATCTGCTGCTCGGGGGTCTTGCGGGGCATGACCGTGGCGTGGCCCAGCGCGTTGATGCCGACGTAGCCCTTGCCCCAGTCGGAGACGCCGTACAGCCTGGCGGCGTCGTCGGTGGACCACTTGCCGTGGAGGAACTCGGTCTTGGCCCGGGGGATGTTGATCGTTGTCATCGTGTGATGATGCTCGGAGCGAGGCGTGGGGGAATCCGTGGCACGGCCGGCATGTGGCGCGAATCCATTCGCTCGCCGACGAGGTCGGGGCCTTCTCCGGGAGGAGGTCCACCGACCGTCAGGCGAACGATAGCGATGGTGGGGGGGCAAGCAAGACGCGGAGTTGGTTTTTTCTCGGGATCGCTCCCTCCGCGCGAGCGACGACGCGCCGGCTCGAATCGCTCTTGGCGCCCCGCCCGCGCGAAATCTCCGTGAACTTCCCGCGTTGTTCCGCTGGCGTCCATCGGATCCGGAGGTACCTTCCTGTCGGAGGAGTCATGCACAGCCGCTCCCGCAACGTGCCCGCAAAGGTCGTGTCAGTTGCTCTGGTGTTCGTCGCCTGCGACGCGGCCCGCGCCGCGATCGCCTGGGACGAGATCGGTCAGGGGGATCTGTCGAACTTTTTCAACGCTCCCACCCCGGTCCCCGTCGAGCTGGGGGACAACTTCATCTATGCCAACATGGGCGAGTCGGCGACCGGCATCGACCGCGACTTCTTCACCATCACGGTCCCTTCCGGGCACATTCTGGCGAGTATCACGATCGATTTTTACTTCGGTGATGATCCCATCGGCTTCTTCGGGATCGTTCTTGGCCCGTCATTCGCGGTCGAACCGGACAAGGCAACTCCGGACGATGTCGACGGCTACGTGCTCT
>JBIPMO010000273.1:0-4304 GCA_044369085.1 Phycisphaerales bacterium | reverse complement strand
CGAAGACGCCGAACGGCTCGGGGGTATGGGGGTCGCGTGTGACCATTTCGAGGCGGCCCGGGGGCGCGGTGAGGGTGTGCAGGGCCAGCGCGATGTCATCGCGCGAGGCGCCGGCGGCGTGGGCCGCAGCGACGGCCTGCAGCACGTTCATGGCGTTGTAGGTGCCGATGAGGCGGACCGATCCTTCGATGGTGCCCCACGGGCCTTCGAGGGTGAGGGGTGTGCCCGCGAGCGTCATGGGCCCGGCGGATGCGCGGCAGTCGGCGGCGGTGCCGGGCGAGAGCGAGCAGCGGATGACGCGGGCGCGGCAGTCGCGGAGCATGTCGGCGTGGGCGGGGTCGTCGGCGTTGACGATGGCCAGTGCATCGGGCCTGAGCGCCGAGAAGAGCTTGGCCTTGGCGGCGATGTAGCTGGCCATGGTGCCGTGGTAGTCGAGGTGGTCGCCGGTGAGGTTGGTGAAGATGGCGATGTCAAAGTCCAGGGCGGCGACGCGTTTCTGGTCGAGCGAATGGCTCGACACTTCCATGGAGCAGGCGCGGTAGCCCGATTCGATCATGCGAGCGAGGGTGAAGGAGATTTCGAGGGCGGGCGGCGTGGTCATCGAGGCCTGGGCCGGTGTTCCGTCATCGATGGTGACGGTGCCGATGAGCCCGCATGGCGTGCCCGCGGCGCGGAGCAGCTCGTAGATGAGGTAGGTGATGGTCGTTTTGCCGTTGGTCCCCGTGGCACCGATCATGGTGAGGGTGCGTGATGGGTTGCCGTAGAAACGCTCGGCGAGCCATGACTCGGCGAGCGGGATGTCTTCGGTGACGAGCCAGGCGGTGCCCGCGGCGATGGCCTGGGGGGTGGGGGGCGTGGCGGGGTCGGTGAGGATCGCGGCGGCGTCGGCGGCGATGGCCTGATGGATGTAGGCGCGGCCATCGGACTTCAGCCCGGGGCGGGCGATGAAGAGCGAACCGGGCATGACGGTGCGGCTGTCTTCGGTGATGTCGCAGATGCGCACGCCCTGATGGGCGGCGTCGGCCGGGCGGATGCCCAGTCCCTGGATGAGCTCTCCGAGCAGCATGCCATGACTCGCAATGACCAACGTGATCGCATCGGGTCGGGATCCGTCCCGGCTCGATGCCTTGAACGATATCGGATCAGGGAGGCGAACAGGATGCGAAATCGCCGGTCCCTGCGTGGTCGGGCTTGGCCCCGTGATTCACGGGAGGATCAGCATCGAATCGCCGTAGGAGAAGAACCGGTATCGCTCGGCGATGGCTCGCTGGTAGATATCGAGCAGGCGGGGAAGCCCCTCAGGAAGGCGGGCGGCGACGAGGGCGAGCAGGGTGGAACGGGGCAGGTGGAAGTTGGTGATGAGGGCATCGGTGTATCGGAAGGTGAAGCCGGGGGTGATGAGCAGGCGGGTTTCGCGGATGACTCCCTGGGCCTCGATGTCGGGTGCGAGCGGGTCGGGCAGGCTTTCGAGTGTCCGGACGCTGGTGGTGCCGACGGGGATGATGCGGCCGTCATGTTCGCGAGCCCGGCGGAGTGCGTGAAGGGTGGCGGGGGGGGTGTGGCACCACTCGCTGTGCATGGGGTGCTGCTCGACGAGTTCGGTTTCGACGGGCTTGAAGGTGCCCGCTCCGACGTGGAGGATGACGCCAGCGCGGGCGACCCTCATTTCGTCGAGGCGATGGAGGAGGTCGGGGGTGAAGTGCAGTCCGGCGGTGGGGGCGGCGATCGATCCGGGTGCGGCGCGGTCGGCGTAGACGGTCTGGTACCAGTCGCGGTCGCGCTCATCGGCGACTTGCCGCCCGGCGTGCTTGCGGGCACCGAGGATGTAGGGGGGGAGTGGTGTGGATCCGATGTGCTCAAGGACCTGTGGCGCCGGGGTGCGGCAGGGGGATTTGATGGTCGCGTGGTCGATCACGGCGGCCTGCCATTCCATGCCCTGGAGGTTCAGGAGCTCGAGCATGTAAGGGGTCGGGGCATCGTGACAGTCGTGAAGCACGATGCGCACGCCGGGGCGCATTCGGCTGCCTGCCTTGAGCATGACGGTCCAGCGTTCGGGGGCGGATGCGGCGATGAAGAGGCCTGAGATGTGCCCGCCGGTGTCGGCTCGACGGCCTTCGAGGCGGGCGGGCAGGACGCTGGAGGTATTGAAGACGAGCAGATCGTTCGGGCGCAGGAAGGCCGGGAGGTCGCGGAATCGGCGGTGCTCGCAGTAGGCCGGATCGGACCGCGACAGGACCATGAGTCGGGAGGCATCGCGCGGCTCGGCGGGGACCTGTGCGATCAGGTCCTCGGGGAGGTGGAAGTCCAGGTCGGCAGCTCGGAGCACGTTTCGAGCGTACACCACCGCGCGCGGGCGGTGTTGCGTGCGGTCAACGCCGGGCTTCCCCGGTTCTGGGACCGAGGTTGGCGGAGGACTCGCGGCGGGGGCGGGAGGGGGTGATTCCCGGACGTGCGGTTCGACCCTGCGATTGGCACGGCCTTTACCTCTTGGGAGGTCATGCAGGTCAACAACACACCCTCGTACTTTGTCGGGCTGACGCCGGAAGAGCGTCGGATGATCGTTCTTCAGGCCGCCAAGGAGCAGGAGGCTGAGATCAAGGGGATCCTTGATCAGCTCTTTGTTCAGGTGGACGCGGATGCGGACGGGTTCACGGGGGCTTTGGGCGATGTGGCCCGGGCGGCGGTGGCGCGGAACAAGCCGAAGGTGGTCTCGCCCGCCGAGTTCTGGAACAAGCAGGAAGAACAGCGGAAGCAGAACCCGAACTCGGGGCTTGCACTCGCATACGCACCGCCGAAGACGGGGTTGCTTGCTGCCAAGCCTCTGGCACCGCTGGGAGTGAAGCCGGTCGGGGGTCAGGGGCCGCTCGCGTTCGCGCAGCGTGGCGGGGTGACTGGGACGCCCAAACTCGGCGGAACGAACCCGGTGCCGACGCTCGGCGCAGCGCCGCAGATCGGCTTCCCCAAGGCAGCACCCATCAAGACGATCAACCTGAGCGACATCGTGGGCAACGCCTCGGTGACGAGCACGGGGGACGTGGTGGGGAACCTCATCGACATCTTCGCGTGAGGCGCTGAAGTCGGTTGGGGGGGGCGGCGCTGACGTGGGTGGGGGGGGGGGGTGGGGGCATGGTCTTGATGGTGAGCCACACAAAAAAGGACGACGCCGCCCGGTGGAGAGCGGCGTCGTCCGCGTTGCAAGCAGCAGCGTGTGGTGATGCTGAGTGGTGCGGTATTACGGACAGACCGTGCCGAAGTTGGCCAGAACGTTGGTGATGTCGGTGAAGTTCACGGTGCCGTTGCCATCGGCATCGCCCGCGCAGAAAGGAGCGGTTGAGGAGAAGAGGGCGAAGACGGGGCGGTAGGGGCCGGTCGCGCCAGCGAACCCGGCAACACGGACGTAGTAGCGGCCGGGTGCTGGCGCTTCGAAGCGCACGGTCGAGGCCCGGGAGAAGATGGAGGGGAAGGTCGCCGAATCGTCATCATCGCTGAACGCGAGAGTGGTCACGCCGTCGGTGTTGAGGATGTTGATGACGGTGTCTGGGCTGGCAAAGGCGGTGATCTGCGGGGTGGTCGAGGCGACGAGGATGTCGCCGCGGGACATGTCGACGGCGTAGTAGTCTGCATCGGCGCTGTTGTTGAGATCACAGTTACCAGAGAGCGTGCCGCCGATGCCGAGGTCGAGGATGTCGGCGTTGGCGGGGGTGTCGTTGTTGTCGGGGAAAGACTCGCCGAAGTCGGCGTTGAGGCCGAAGGTGCCCGCGACGGTGACGATGTACTCGCCGGTGGAGGCGTTGGCGAGCGGGGTGACGCGGAAGAAGTAGGTGCCCGCGGCCTGGATGTCGTAGCGGACGACCGAACCGCGGTTCACACCGGGGAAGCTTGATCCGGCGTCGTCGTTGCTGGCCACGACCGTGCCCGCGTTGCTGAGCAGGGCGGCGACAGTGTCAGGAGTCGACAGGGGATTGGCTCCGGTTCCGTCGATCGGGGTGGTTATGAAGATGACCTGGGACTCGGGGCCCGCATCGAAGCGAAAGATATCGACGTCGCTGTTGGTGAGGGTGGCGCGGAAGGAGAAGCAGCGGCCGATCTGGCTGAGGTTGATCGTTGGAGCGGTGTTAATGGAGTTGTTGCTGGGCTCCGTGTCGCGGAACTTGCCGCGGGTTTCACCGGCGGATGCTGCCTGGGTCGCGGCGGCGAGAGCGATCGCGGTCAGGCACAAAGTCGAACGGGTCATGATGTCCTCTCTTTCCTGTGGTTGTCGTCTTTCAGCCTGGTGCTGGGGGGTGAAAACATGGACAGTTGCG